>CAZNMP010000137.1:0-7357 GCA_964573875.1 uncultured Planctomycetaceae bacterium
GGCGGTTTCGGACATCTCGAAACCGGCATCCAGTTTTTGCACATGCCATCGTCGTCCGATGCGGAAGTCGGTCACGTCGATGTTGCCGTCGATAACTTCTAGGCCGATGCCGAAGCTGGAAGAGGATTTTTCATCCGATGTCAGATACTTGGCCAACAGGTCTTCCACGTTGCTGCCGTCGTCGCGCAACACAAGCGAGAGCTGCGGTTTTTGTAGGCGGTATCGGCCTAGTTTCGTGTAGTTGCATAGAATACTGATCAGCCAACGGTCGCCGACGGCCGTGGGCAAGTCGAGCACCGGACGACCTTCGGAATCCTTGACCTCGATGCCTTCGGCCGATACGGGCGAAAACCAGCCGAGCGAGGCAGATTTGACTGTGACCGTCCCCTTCAGGTCGGCGGCAGCTTTATTGACGCCCCATTGAAGCAGTGGCGTTTTGGCTGCAATACTCGGCAGCAGCCAAACGACGATTGCCAGCACTGCTAGCACGAGGAGCGGTAGTGGCCGAAAACGCGCGGTTGTAGGCTTGTTTTTCGGATCTGCTGACGGGGGGACAGTTTCGTTTTGAGTGTTGCCGGCCATGGTTTTGCCTCCGAAAAGAGAGAACAAGGGGCAGCGGATTGTAGCCAAACGAGGGAAGCGATACTAGAGTGAAAAAACAGGAAAGATGCTCGCCTTCTTGACGGAGCGGTTGCTTGCGGATACAGTGCCTCACGATATTTATTGAAAAAGAGTACTCAAATGACCGTTTTTCCCCAGACTTTCCGACTGCGCCAAACGTTCGATGCTACACGGGTCGAAAACGTGGCGGCTGAAGTTGATACGCAACTGAGTCGGCTTAAGTTGCATGAAAAAGTTCAGCCCGGGCAATCCGTGGCGATTACCGGCGGTAGCCGGGGCATTGCCAACATCGCAACCATCCTGCGGGCAATCGTCGATCACTGCAAAAACCTGGGAGCAAGGCCGTTTCTGGTGCCTGCCATGGGAAGCCACGGCGGCGGTACGGCCGAAGGGCAACAGAAACTTCTCGAATCCTACGGCATCACCGAAACGTCGCTGGGTTGCCCGATTCGGTCGAACATGGAAACCGTCGTGGTGGGCCAAGCCAAGGAAGGTTTTCCAATCCACTTCGATCGGCTCGCTTTCAAGGCCGATCATGTAGTGGTTTGCAATCGCATCAAGCCGCATACGGGATTCGCCGGTTCGATAGAAAGCGGACTAATGAAAATGCTTTTGATCGGGCTAGGCAAAGCCGAGGGAGCGTCGGTCTATCATCGCGCGATTCGCGATTTCAGTTTCGAGCAGATCATTCGCGGCGTGGCCGGCGAAGTGTTGCAGCGATGCCATATCCTGGCTGGCGTGGGCATCGTTGAAAACGCCTACGATCAAACCGGCCGGATCGAAGCTGTTCGGCCGGAAGAGTTCGAAACGCGTGAAAAAGAGTTGCTGCAATTGGCAAAGCAATGGCTGCCGCGGCTGCCTTTTCCGCAGGCCGACGTTCTTGTGATCGATCGGATCGGCAAGGACATCAGCGGCACGGGTCTCGATCCGAACGTCGTGGGGCGCAAATACAACGACCATGCGGCGGTGGAAGAGGAATGGCCGAAGGTTCGGCGGATCTGCCTGCGCGGTTTGACCAAGGCGACGCATGGCAACGCCATCGGCTTCGGCATCGCCGAGTTTTGCCGCTCGCGGATCTTGCGGGAGATGGATGTGGAAGCCACGCGGTTGAATGGTCTTACGTCGGGGCACATTTCGGCCGTGATGACGCCGTTGGACTACGAAACCGACCGCGAGATGCTGGAGGCCGCCTTCTCGACGATTGGCCTGGCCGGGCCGCCCGACGTTCGGTTGCTTTGGATTGCCGACACCTTGCACCTTGGCGAGGTCGAGTGTTCCGGAGCGTATCTTGACGAGGCTCGACAGCGTGAGGATTTAGAAATTCTCTCGGAACTGCGGCCGTTGCCATTCGATACGGCGGGGAATCTGCTCGAATCCGCGTCTTGAGCAGTGTGCCGCCATTGCTATTGATACCGACATTGCCAATGTTCCAGCTTCAACCGCAAACACGGCTGTTTCAGCCGAGTTTGCTGGCCTAATCGGCCGCGGAACGGTTCATTAGCAATGTAGGACGCAATAATGCCCCAAGGAAACGTCCCTAGCTACTTGCCATCCTGCGGCAAACCACGGATACTGGTATCATGCTAAACAACATTGCCCAACTGATTGAATTACTCGAAAAAAACATTTCCAGCGTGGTTCTCGGCAAAGCCGATGCCGTGCGTTTGGCCGTGGTTGCTTTGCTGGCCGGCGAACATATCCTGTTAGAGGATGTGCCCGGCGTCGGCAAAACGCTGTTGGGCAAGGCCATCGCCCGCAGTTTGGCCGGCAAGTTCCACCGGATCCAATTCACGCCCGACCTGCTGCCTGCCGACATTACCGGCAGCAGTCTTTATAAGAGCCAAACGCAGCAATTTGTTATCAACCGCGGCCCGATTTTCGCCAATATCGTGCTGGCCGACGAAATCAACCGTGCCACGCCACGCACGCAAAGCGCATTGCTCGAATCGATGAGCGAGCGGCAAGTGTCGGCCGAGGGTGAAACGCATCGGTTGCCCCGGCCGTTCATGGTCATTGCCACAGAAAATCCCGCCGAGTTCGAGGGCACATACCCTCTACCTGAAAGCCAGCTCGACCGATTTTTGCTGCGTATTCCGTTGGGCTATCCGCCTCGGGAAGTCGAGCTTCAAGTGCTTTCAACCCATCGCGAAGGCGAACCGGTCGATACGTTGACGCCCGTGCTCGATTGCGAGCAGGTGGCCTCGTTGCAGGCCGCCGTGCGGCAGGTGGCCGTAGACGATTCAATCAACGGCTATTTGCTCGACATCGTGCAAGCCACGCGTTGCTGCGAAGAGTTGCAAGTAGGCGTCAGCACGCGCGGCGCGTTAGCTCTGTATCGCGCGGCCCAAGCCGCCGCGCTCGTGGCCGGTCGTGATTTCGTGGTGCCCGACGACGTGAAACAACTGGCGATCCCCGTGCTGGCACATCGCGTAATCCCCAAAGGCTATCTCCACGGCGGCCAGCGTGAAGCAGTCGAAGCGATCATCGAGCGGTTGGTCGATGAAGTTCGCGTGCCGGGATAGAGAATATGTTTTTTCGCCGTCAAACCGCCGTATGCCGTGAAGGTTGGCTTTATCTGGCCATTGTCGCCATTGTTTTTGGCGGGGCAATGTTCAAGGAAGTCAATCTGCTGCTGATCCTGGCCGGCATGTTGCTTGGCCCGGCGCTGTTGAATTGGCAGGCGGTGGCCACGAATTTGCGAAGGCTTCGCATCGCGCGCAAACTGCCGCCGGGCCTCTCGGCGGGCGATCGGCTGTCGGTCAGCCTTGTCATGACGAATGCTCGGCGTCGTATCAGCTCCTGGGGCGTTGAAGTCGAGGACCAGATTCGCCGAATCTCGACCCACGGCAGCGAAAATCGCCGTGGGGGCGCGCCGCTGCGCCCTCAGGTCTTGTTTCCCTACATTCCAGCCAATCAATCGCGGAAGGGCGGCTATCGCGGTCGGTTGTTGGAACGAGGCCGCTATGAGTTTGGGCCTTTGCGATTGGCCACGCGGTTTCCCTTCGGGCTGTTCTCGAAAACGATCACGGTCGCCGAGATTGAAACGCTCCTTGTTTTACCGAGGCTCGGACGGCTTACGGAAGGCTGGACGGCCCGGCGGTTGGATGCTTTTGCCGGGGCCGACCGTCGTCGGCGACGGCCCGGCCCCGAGGGCGATTTCTATGGCGTGCGCGAATGGCGCAGCGGCGACAACCGACGTTTGATCCACTGGCGCAGTTCGGCCAGGCTTGGCAAGCTTGTGGTGCGGCAGCTAGAACGCCCGCACAGTCGCGACGCCGCCGTGGTGCTCGATCTGTGGCAGCCCGAGCAGCCGGGCACGGAACACGTTGAGAACGTCGAGCTGGCCGTCAGTTTCGCGGCCTCGGTATTGGCCGATTTATGTCGCAAAGGCGGCAGCAATGTGCAATTAGCGGTAGACGATACCGGGCCGGAATGTTTGGGCGGCCCAGCCTCGCCGGCCTTGTTGCAAGGCTTGATGGAACGCTTGGCCACGGTGGAAGCCCAGCCGCGCGATACGCTGTCGGCCGCATTGCTTCATGCCTTGCCGCAAATCCCCGTCGGCGCCGAGATCATCCTCGTAACAACGCGGCCGACCGACTTGACCGATGCCGTGCGGTTCGCGGCATTGCGGTCGGATCATAAGCTGAGCGAACGCCTTCGCGGCATTCGTTGCGTCGATGCGTCAAGCCAACAGCTAGCCGCGTTTTATTCACCCAATCCCTAGTTTTTTTACCGCCGGCCCCCTTCACCATGTACCTTACGCGATTGCTGCAAATCAACATGGCCACGCTGGCATCGCTGGGAGCGTTGCTGCTGGGGATGGGGCAACGCAACGAAGGCCCGCCGCTGTTGGTGGTGCTGGCCGCGGTCGTCTCGGTCTGGCTGACCGACATCAACGGCTGGTTCCGCCTGAATCGTCACGCGGCGAATTTGTTGATGCTGCTTGGCGGAGCGATTGCCGCCCGCGATTTGTATCCTCCCAGCAGTGAAGCGCAGGCTCTTCAGCTTGTTTGGTTCTTAATCTATTTACAGATCATCCTTCTGTTCCAAAAGAAAGACGAACGCATTTATTGGTCGCTGATCCTGTTAAGCCTGTTGCAAGTGGTCGTGGCGACTTTATTCAGTCAAGGCATATGGTTCGGCGTGCTGTTGACCACCTATATGCTATTGGGCTTCTCCGGCATGACCTTGTTGTTGACGCATCGCCAATGGGAGCGTCAACTGCAAAAGAACGCACCGCCCGCCCGCACCGTTTCCGAGCCGAAATCCCCTGGCCGTTGGCCTTTGACCGGCCTTTCCTCCGACTTCATTAGTATGCCGGGCGGCAGCGGTCGAGCGGGCCTTGGCAGCGATCTGTTCGGGCGGCTCAGCCGCATGGGCTTGCATACGCTGGCGCTGACGCTGGTGTTGTTCTTCGCCGTTCCACGGTTCGACGCAATGACATGGCGAGGCCCCGCGGTTTCCAATCCGCAGTCGTTGGTCGGTTTTTCCGACTCGGTCGAACTCGGCAAATTAGGGCAAGCCATCGAAGATCCCAGCAAAGTAATGCAAGTCGCATTTACCGACAATGCCCACCGCCCCGTACAAGTCCACGGAGAAATTTATTTGCAGGGCGCCATTCTCATGAATTACGCGAGCGGACATTGGCAAACGGGAATGCCGTCGTGGAACGCTCGCGTCGAAGTGCTGGAAGATATCCCAGAACCTCCGACAAAAGGGGTTGTCCGACAAGAAATTTTGATCGAGGCGCTGAAACACAACGAGTTGTTCTACGTCGCCCCTTTTATTCTCTTGAAGGGCACGTTCGAGATGAGCTTCGACCACGGCCGCCAGCGGCTAGTGCGTGCGGACCAAGTTTGTTCAAGTCAATTTCGGTATAAGCTGGGCACAACCGCAATCGTCAACGGAGAGCAGAAACCGCTCGTGCCGCGCGAGCGCAGGGAAGCGACGAAAGAGCGGGCGCTTGCCATGCCTGAAGAAGCCGGCGCTCCCGAGTTGCCGAATCTGAAAAAATTGGCCCGACAATGGATCGAGGAATCGGGCCTGCCCGCGTCGGATCGCATCGGCAGGGCGCGCTACTTGGAGCGAAAACTGGCCTATTCGGGCCAATTCCAGTATAGCCTGATCGGTCAGCCGCGCGATCCCAACCTCGACCCGATCGAAGATTTCGTAACCCAGCATCCCCAGGGACATTGTGAGTATTTCGCGACGGCCCTGACGTTGATGTTGCGCAGCCAAGGCATTCCGGCCCGCATGGTAATCGGCTACAAATGCGACGAATGGAACGCGATGGGCGGTTTCTATCAGGTGCGGCAGTTGCACGCCCATGCGTGGGTTCAGGCGTTTCTGAACTACTCGGAGATTCCACCGCAACTGCTTCACGGCCAGGATTACTGGCCTTGGGAACGATACGGCGGATGGCTGTCGCTGGATCCGACGCCCGGCGGCGCATCGACCGCGCAGCAAGACGATTGGCTCGCACCTGTCACGGGCGCGATGGACTGGCTCGATTCGGCATGGTCAAAATACTTTGTTGAATTGAATTCGCAGCGCCAGCGCGATGCCATCTACCAACCAATTGGGAACGCTCTGAAAGAGACATGGCAAAAACTAACTGACGCCGAGCAATGGCAAGCCCGATGTGATGCCCTTCTCGCGGCGGTTTGCTTGGACCAACTCAGCGGGTTGGCTGCCTGGTTGGTCTTGAGCGTGGCCGCTGTTTTTGCCCTAGTCATTTTGGCGGCCGTCGGTTGGCTGTTTTGGCGGATCCTCCGGCGTCTCCAAGGGCGTCGGCCTCGCAATCATGGCGACCACGACCGCGGTCAACGCTCGAATATCGAGTTTTACCGCCATTTCGAGACACTTTTGGCTCGCCAGGGCATGCACCGCGCCATCGGGCAAACACAGCGGGAATTCGCGGAAGATGCCGTCATGCGGCTGACCCTGGCAGGCCGATCCGAACTGGCCGACGTGCCTTATGCCATCGTGGAGGCCTTTTACCGCATCCGTTTCGGGGGGCAACCCCTAGACAACGTCCAGGCTCAAGCGGTAGAACATGCTATGAAACAATTATCGGAGATGAGTACATGAAGATTGGTTTGGTCGGTTATCAAGGGTCGGGCAAGAGCACGCTTTTTCACTGGCTTACCGGTACGGCGCCCGATCCCGCCCTGTCCCACATCGGGCAAAGTGCGATGGTTCCCATCCCCGACGAGCGTTTCGAGCCGCTGTGCAAAATTTATAGCCCGAAAAAAGTCACCCACGCCTCCATCGAACTCGTCGATACACCGGGCCTTAGCCGGACGCACGAAGGCAACGCCGCACGGTTGGGAACGATCCGCGAGGCCGGCTGTTTAGTGATTGTCGTCGCGGCTTTCGATGATTCCGATCCCATCGCTCAACTGCATTCGTTCGACGAGGATTTTCTGCTGGCCGATATGGAAATCGTCACCAACAGAATCGCCAAAGTTGAAGAATCGCTGAAAAAACCGGTTTCCAAGCAGGAGCATCTGCTGATCGAGCAGGAACTCGCCACGCTGAAACTCGTTTTGCAGTCGATGGAAGCCGGCAAACCGCTCCGCGAGTCGGAGATGACCGACGAACAGCGCAAGGTAACGCGAGCCTTCCGCCTGTTGAGCGAAAAGCCTCGACTGGTGATCGTCAACACCGCCGACGACGAAGCCGATCCCTCGCGTTTCACATCGCTTTCAACGCCCGAAATGCAAGTTTTGGCCAT
>CAZNMP010000138.1:0-7349 GCA_964573875.1 uncultured Planctomycetaceae bacterium
TCCAAGCCGATGTTCTTTGTCGGCTAAAGATCGTCAACGGCGCATCACGGCGTTTGAGCGACATTTTGGCGCCATCGACAGCGGAGATCCGAATTCTTCCAACAATGAACGAATTGACGCTGACCTTGCAAGAGAATACGGCAGACATGACACGCGGGGTGAGTAATGTTTTTGGACACCTCGGGTCTGCTTTGTCTTCATGATTCCCGCGATGTTCTTCATGAAGCCGCGATCAATGCGTTTTTTCGTTCGGAACGGTTTGTGACTCACAATTATGTATTGGCCGAGTTGGTTGCTTTAGCGCAAGCACGGAATTTGCCAAGGCAGCTGGTACTTCGTTTTCTGCATGATTTACTTGGCAATCCACTTATCGATGTTCTGTGGGTAGACGAATCGTTCCATCTTGCAGGTCTTGATTTGCTTCAACGCCGAAGGGATAAAAGTTATTCGCTTTGTGATGCAATTAGTTTTTTGCAGATGCAAGAGTTCGGCATCGTCGAGGCTCTGACAACAGATCGTCACTTTGAGCAAGAAGGGTTCGTTCGTCTTTTGATGGTTCAATAAAGAAAATATGCCTGATCGCATGATGCTCCGGAGACATTGAGTAGTGTACGAAATAGATCGCACGGAAAGTGTTGCCAGCGAGGCGGCTGTATTGGTCGGGGTTTTAATGCCTGACCGGACGACGCATGGCGAGCCGCTGGAGGAATTGGAAGGTTTGGCGGCCGCGGCGGGGGTACGAGTCGTGGGCCGGATTACGCAACGGCGCGAAGCGCCGGATGCCGCCACTTATCTTGGTCACGGCAAGGTCGAGGAGCTTACGCGATTGGCTGCCGCGAATGACGCGGACTTGGTGATTTTCGACAACGACCTGAGCGCCGCCCAGACGCGCAACTTGGAAAAGGCCATTGGGTTGAAAGTGCTGGATCGCACGGAGTTGATCCTCGATATTTTCGCCGGCCGCGCGCAGACGGCCCAGGCTCGGTTGGCCGTCGAATTGGCGCAGCTAGAATACGCGATGCCTAGGCTGAAACGGATGTGGACGCACCTTTCGCGACAGAAAAAAGGCGTAGGGCTTCGTGGTCCCGGCGAAACGCAGTTGGAAGAAGATCGCCGGCTGGTCGAGCGGCGCATCAAGGATTTACGGCGTCAGTTGGGCGCGATCGAGCGCCGCAAGGAGCGCGAGGTGGCCGGCCGTCACGATTTATTGACGGTTTCGCTGGTCGGTTACACGAACGCCGGCAAGAGCACCTTGATGAACGCATTGACCGATGCAGGCGTTTTCGTGCAGGATGCGTTATTCGCCACGCTCGACACGCGAACGCGGCGTTGGCAGTTGCCCGGCTGGGGGCCGGTGCTGTTGAGCGATACGGTCGGTTTCATCCGCGAATTGCCGCACCACTTGATCGAGAGTTTCAAGGCGACGCTCGAAGAAGCCCGGCAGGCGGATTTGCTGTTGCATGTGGCCGACGGCTCGAATCCGGCGGTTTACGATCAAATCGCCGCGGCCTATAACGTGTTGGAAGAGATCGGCATTCAGCGGAAGGATACGCTCTTGGTGGTCAACAAGGTAGACGCCTTGCCTGACCGAATGCGATTGGACGGAATCATGAGCCGATATCCCAATGCGGTGCCGATCAGCGCGCGAACGGGTTTCGGCATGGCGAATTTGACGTTGATGGTCAGCGATGCGTTGAGCCGAAGCTTTTTGGATATCGATGTGGAGTTGGGCGTAGAGGACGGCCGGATGATGGCGTATCTGGCGGCCCACGGTGAAATTCTTTCGAAGCAGTATCACGAGAAGCTGGTCATTGTGCATTGCCGGATCCCGCTGCGGCATTTGGGAAGAATTAAAGAGGGCTCGCGTGGGGTTCGGACGCATCAGATGGTGAAGGATCGCGAAGTTCCCAGTTCCGTGTAAGGAGGCAAAGAACGATGAGACGAGAGATCAAGAACAGCCGTGCGATCGTCACGGGGGCATCGAGTGGCATCGGACGCGAAACGGCCTTGGAATTGGCGCGAAACGGCGCCGATGTAGCGGTTGTCGCCCGGCGTGAGGATCGCTTGCGGCAACTGGTCGAGCAAATCACCGCGATGGGACGCAAGGTGGAGCCTATCGTGGGCGATATCACCGATCCGGAAACGCGGCAAAGGGCATTGGATGTGGTCCGCGACAAGTTCGGCGGTTTGGATATTCTGATGAACAACGCGGGCATCGGGGCGATGGGATTATTTGCCGATGCCGATCCCGGACGGGTGCGCCGTGTGATGGAAGTGAATTTTTTCGCCCTGGTCGAGATGACCCGCTCGGCATTGCCGTTGTTGAAACAGGGTAATCGGCCGATTATCGTCAACACAAGTTCGATCCTGGGACATCGAGGCGTGCCCTATAGCAGCGAGTATTCGGCCAGCAAGTTCGCCGTGCAGGGTTTCAGCGAGTCGATTCGCGCGGAGTTCGCGCCGATGGGGATCGATGTGCTCGTGGTAAGTCCTGGCACGACGGAAACGGAGTTTTTCGAGCGTGTGATCGAGCGGACGGCGGAGCCGAAATGGCCCGAGCACAAGCCGATCAGTCCCGCCCGGGTGGCCGTTGCCATAGTTCGCGCCATCCGTGCTGGCAAACATGAGATCATCCCTTATCGCTGGGGCCGCGTGTTGTGCTGGCTCAACCGGCTTTCGCCGGGAATGGTGGATCGGTTGATGACGCGGTATGTTTAGCGCTATCTTGGATGGTAGAATGCTATAACTTATAATTAGGATAGCATGAACGAGCATAAAAACAAACACATTCGGTCGGCTATTGATTATGCATTGGCTAAGAAATGGCGACTTGAAATAGCCAGTGGACATGCTCATGTTTGGGGCTATCTTTTGTGTCCGGCGGCTCATCGAGGTGGATGTCGTGTTCCGGTTTATTCGACTCCCCGAGTTCCGGAGAATCACGCTCGGTTTATTCGTCGCAGGGTGGATGCTTGTTCGCACTAATATCGGACTATGAGGAGATGTGTCATGGTATATCAGTTTACTGTCGTATTGGCTGGTCGTGATGTTATGACAATCGATATGGCGGATGCTTTGTGTGCGGCCGGTTGCGATGATGGCCATCCCTGGTCAAGCGAAGGAATGGCAGCCGTTACATTTGATCGCGAGGCTGATTGTTTGGAGTCTGCGATTCGTTCAGCCGTAGCGGATGTGCAGAAAGCGGGTTTTACAGTCAAGCGAGTGGAAATCGAGGATAATTCGCCGCTTTTGACTAGGATGGGAGATTGATGTCAGCGGATGGAGAATACAATCCACATTCTTTTCGAGGAAGGCCCTTGCTTGGCGGTTTGCAAGCCGCCGGGAGTGCCGACGCAAGCGCCGCCGGGGATCGATAGTCTCGAAGTGCGGATCAAGGCATTTCTGAAGGAACGCGACAATCCGCCGCATGACGTGTATCTGGCCGTGCCGCACCGATTGGATCGTCCGGCATCGGGCGCGATGGTTTTTGCAACGCGGCGGCGCGCGGCGCAGAAGCTTTCCAAGCAGTTCGAGTATCGCGAGGTCAAGAAAATCTATTGGGTTTGCGTCGAGGGTTGCCCCGATCCGCTCCAAGGCACGTGGCAAGATCATTTGCGAAAAGTATATGGTAAGCCGCAGGCCGAAGTGGTGTCGGCCGATCATCCCGAAGGGCGTCTGGCCGTCTTGCATTATCGGACGTTGGCTCGAACTGATTGGGGCACTTGGCTTGAAGTGGAGCTGGAAACCGGGCGAACGCACCAAATCCGCATCCAGGCCTCCTCGCGGGGTTATCCGGTGGTAGGCGATTTTCAATACGGCTCGAAAGTGCCGTTTGGTCCGCAATATGCGGACGAGCGTCTTCGGGCGATAGCCTTGCACGCGCGGAGTTTGTCTTTTGTGCATCCGACGAGCAAGGAGCGGATAACGGTGACGGCCCCCCCGCCGGAGTTTTGGCCCGAATTCCCAGCTTAGTTGCTTACCATGTTTCCCCCCCGGCTTGCGGTTTCACGTTTTTTCTAGTTTAATGTGAAAAACCTCACGCGGCTGGAGCACCTCTATAATGCACGATCCTTTTCACGCACGAGATACGTTCGACACCGGCGCCGGTCAGGCCGGGATTTATCGGCTTACGAAACTGCAAGATGCCGGTTTGACCAACCTGGATGCTTTGCCGTATTCGATTCGAGTATTGCTGGAATCCGTGTTGCGCAACTGCAACGGCGTTCAAGTGACGGAAGACGACGTGCGGCGGCTGGCCGGTTGGCAGCCCGTGCAAGAGTCGCCCATCGAGGTGCCGTTCAATCCAACGAGAGTGGTGCTGCAAGATTTTACCGGGGTGCCGGCTGTCGTGGACTTGGCAGCCATGCGCAGTGCAATGGCTCGGCTGGGCGGCGATCCGAAAAAAATCAATCCTCTGGTGCCTGTCGATCTGGTGATCGACCATTCCGTGCAGGTGGATCGCTATGGCTCGGCCAAGGCGCTGACGGAAAATGTCTCGATGGAATTTCAGCGCAACAGCGAGCGGTATGAGTTTTTGCGTTGGGGACAAAAGGCGTTTCAAAACTTCCGGGTCGTGCCGCCGTCGGTGGGCATCATTCATCAGGTGAATTTGGAATATCTGGCGAAGTGCGTCTTTCTGCGTCAGGATGCGAACGGCTCCGTGGCAGTGCCGGACACATTGGTGGGCACGGATAGCCATACCACGATGATCAACGGTTTGGGCGTCGTCGGCTGGGGCGTCGGCGGCATCGAGGCCGAGGCTGTCATGCTAGGGCAGCCGCTTTATATGCTCGCTCCCGAGGTGATTGGATTCGAGCTTCACGGTCAGATTCCGGTCGGATCGACGGCCACGGATCTTGTGCTGACCATTACGCAAATTCTTCGCAAGGAAGGCGTGGTCGATAAGTTCGTTGAATTTTTCGGGCCGGCGATGGCCACGATGACGGTCGCCGATCGGGCATTGGTGGCCAACATGTCGCCGGAATACGGGGCCACGATGGGCTTCTTCCCCATCGACGAGCAAACGCTGGCGTTTCTGCGCGAGACGGGGCGCAGCGAACAGGAAGTGGCCTTGGTCGAACGTTATACGAAGGAGCAGCATCTGTTCCGTTCGTTGAAGGCCGGTGCAGGCAGTCCCGTTCCGCAGTATACCAAAGTGTTGCGGCTTAACTTGGGCACGATCGAGCCGAGCCTTGCGGGGCCCAAGCGTCCGCAAGACCGCATTGCCCTTGCCGAAATGAAGCGGTCGTTCCGCCATGCTTTGCGATTGCCGCAAAAACAGCGCGGGTTCGCCTTGTCGGACCAGGACATCGCCCAAATGCAGACCGTTCAGGGCGATGGCACCATTCGACATGGGGCCGTGGTGATTGCCTCGATCACCAGTTGCACGAACACCAGCAATCCCGCCGTCATGTTGGCGGCTGGTTTGTTGGCTAAAAAGGCGGTGGAACGCGGGTTGAAAACCAAGCCCTATGTAAAGACGAGCCTTGCACCCGGCAGCCGAGTTGTGACCGATTATCTCCAGCGGGCAGGTTTGGATAAACCGCTCGATCAATTAGGTTTTCAAACCGTCGGCTACGGCTGTATGACCTGTATCGGCAACAGCGGACCGTTGCCCGAGCCTGTTGCGCGTGCAGTTCGCGACGGGAATCTCGTGGCCGCGGCGGTTTTGAGCGGCAATCGGAATTTCGAGGGCCGCATCAATCCGCTGGTGAAGGCCAACTATTTGGCCAGCCCGCCGCTGGTTGTGGCCTATGCATTGGCAGGCACGGTTGATATTGATTTGGTGAACGAACCGCTCGGGATGGGGCGCAATGGTAAGCCGGTTTACCTTTGGGAAATCTGGCCGAGTCCCGAGGAAGTGGCCGAAGTGGTCTCTAAGGCGATTCAGCCGGAAATGTTCCGCAAGCAGTATGGGAACGTTTTCACAGCCAACGAGATGTGGAATCGGATACCTGTTGCCGAGAGCGAATTGTATCCTTGGGATTTCAACAGCACGTATATCCAAGAGCCGCCGTTTTTGGCGGAGATTGAAGCGGAGCCGGGGCCGGTGCAGCCGATTGTCGGCGCGAGAGTCTTGGCCGTTTTGGGCGATTCGGTAACAACCGATCATATTTCGCCTGCCGGCTCGATTGCAGCGAATAGTCCGGCCGGCAAATACTTGCAAGAGCAAGGCGTTGCCCCGGCCGACTTCAATAGCTATGGATCGCGGCGCGGCAACGATCGGATCATGGCGAGAGGGACGTTCGCCAACATTCGCATTCGCAACCAGTTGGCGCCCGGCACCGAAGGCGGCGTGACACGTCACCTGCCCGACGGAGCGGTCATGTCGATTTTCGACGCTGCCATGCGGTATAAAGCTGAAGGCGTGCCGCTGATCGTACTGGCCGGGGCCGAGTATGGCACGGGTAGCAGCCGCGACTGGGCCGCTAAGGGGCCGTATCTGCTGGGCGTGCGGGCGGTGATCGCTTCAAGCTTCGAGCGAATCCACCGCAGCAACCTGGTGGGCATGGGCATTCTGCCTCTTCAGCTTCTGCCCGAGCAAACGCTGGAAACCTTGCAGTTGACCGGCGAAGAGGTTTACGACCTTTCTTCGATTGGCGATTCGTTGCAGCCGGGCAGTGAGGTGACCGTTAAGGCTGAGGCGGCCGATGGCGCCGTGCGAGAGTTCAACGTCAAGGTGCGCATCGACACGCCCGTCGAGCTGGATTACTACCGCAACGGCGGCATTTTGCAGACGGTGTTGCGGAAGTTGGCCAGGGAGTAGTGGAGCTAGGATGCGGCTAAAAGCCATCGACCATTCTGTCATTCTGAACGTAGTGAAGAATCTCCGACGGATTGAGATCCTTCGTTTCGCTCAGGATGACGGAAAGCGATTTCTTCGCAAAGGAATCTACCGGTGAGCGAGTTCCTCGCCGACGATTTCCCAATCGTGGCGGTAGTAGGTCACGGCTTCGTTGGGGCTAAGGTTGAGGATGGCTCGGCCGTCGGTTTCCCAATGGTCGCGATCGAAGCGGAAGACGGCCGTTCCGGCTTGAAGGGGTCGGTCAGTATCGGGCTCATCTTGGCTTGCCCGGTCGAGATGAGCGGGCTCGGTGGCGATGGCGACGGCTACGAAAGCCGAGATTTCGCCGGTTGCACGGTTGCGAACGTAAGCGACATCGTCGGCAAACGTGCAGTCGGCCCAGCGTGGGGCTTCGGGTTTAGCCTTGGCCGAGGCAAGTTGGATGAACTTTGCTTCCAGACGCTCACGTTGGACGTGGAAACGTTGCTTCGCTTGCGTCAGACCGGCCGCGCACGAAGCTTTGCATCGGGGGCGCCACAGAAATGCCGCCACCGCCAGTCCAACC
>CAZNMP010000139.1:0-7333 GCA_964573875.1 uncultured Planctomycetaceae bacterium
TCCTTAGATCCTACTTTCCAAAATCGGCCTTGTCGATGGACAATTGCGCATTCCGATAGCACGGATGCGCAATGCAAAGAACAACAGGACACAACTCATGGGACATCAAATCTATTTGCAATATCTCGTATATCTGCTGTATTATCAGTATTCGGTAAGATTTGCCGTACAGCCGTCCTCATAGTACAATAGCGCATATTCGATCGAAAAACGACATTTCCAGCCCATATACGTGAACCACGGATTTTGTCCATGTCTCAAGGCATCCCCAGGGTGGCACTGCTCGTGGAAACGTCGCTAGGCTACGGCCGGGCGTTGTTGCGGGGCGTGATGCGTTATGCCCGATTGCATGGTCCCTGGGCTTTTTACCTTCAGCCGGGCGATTTGCGTCAACTTTTACCCAAAATGGAGGAGTGGGGCGGCACCGGCATTATCGCGCGCATCGAAACGCCCGAGGTGGCACGCGCCGTATTGGCTGCCCGATTACCGACTATTGCCTTAGACCTCAATCAAGAGCAGTTGGATCCGAAAAATCCCTTGTCACGGCTATCCGAAGTGCGGCCTGACTCTCACAAAGCAGGCCGATTGGCGGCCGAACACCTATTAGAACGCGGCTTTCGCAGCTTCGCCTTCGTCGGTGTCTGGGGCGATTATCCCTGGTCGTCGCTCCGCCAGGCAGGTTTTGCGGAACGCTTGAATGAAGCGGGCTTTGCTTGCGACAATTTCCCCATGCCGCCTGCGATGCGCGACCGCCGTTGGGGACGCGAACAGGCGATTTTGGCCTCTTGGCTCAAGCAACTGCCCAAGCCGCTAGGCATCATGGCCTGCGACGATGACCGTGGCCGCCAGATTCTTGAAGCCTGCCGGGCTGCCGGCTTGCTTGTTCCACAGGATGCGGCCGTTGTGGGCGTCGATAACGATGAATTACTCTGCGAACTCTCCGATCCCACGCTTTCGAGCGTCGCCCTGAACACCGAGAAGGCCGGTTACGAGGCCGCTGCACTGTTGGATGCCTTGATGGCCGGGCGGGTTCGGAAACCGCAACGCATTTTGGTCGATCCTGTTCGCGTGGTAGCGCGGCGCTCCACCGATACGCACGCCACCGAGGATCATGATCTGGCGCAAGCCGTGCGATTCATCCAAGACAATGTCGTGCGTCCAATTGGCGTTCGCGATGTGGTCGAGCGCGTCGGCTGCTCGCGACGCTCACTCGAATTGCGATTCCAACGACATCTTGGCCGGTCGATCAACGATGAAATCCAGCAGATACGCATCGAGCGCGCGAAGAATCTGCTGGCTGAAACCGATCTTACCGTAGCCGACATCGCTGAAACGCTGGGATTCAGCAGTTCGAACTATATGATTCGGCTGTTTCGTCGCAAGGTAGGCATTTCGCCGGCTGCCTATCGCCTACGGCTGCGACAGCCTCAAGAGTAATGGCAAATGCCACTGTCGGCGTCTCACTGACGCAACCATTTTTTCCAGTTCTCGCCAAATTGCTCGGCATTTTCCTTCGTAACAGGCACGAGCGGAGAAATATCGAAAACTTCCTTCGGAGCCTTGCTGTGAATCACCTTGTCGGCCAGTAGCTCGATGGCACGTTGTCCCCAGCCATAGGTCTGCTGGGCATAAAGCTTGGCAACCACGCCTTTTTGCAGATAGGGCAACTCGGCCGGAAGGGCGTCCATGGCGACGATCTTCACCTTGCCCGGTTCCCATTTCATCAGTGCATCGGTAAACAAGCTCCAAGAGCCGATCATGGCCCAGCCGTCGATATCGGGATTGGCGGTTTGCACTTCCTCGATTTTCGCGGCCGCATCTTGCGGTATTTCCTTGCTGTAATACACGCCTCGTATTTCGATGTTAGGATATTTCAAAGCCTCTTCCCTCGCGCCGCGGATGCGGGCTTGGATATTCGCGGCGTTTTGATTTCCGCCGGGAATCGCAACGACATGCTTGCCCGGCCCCAAAACTTTCGCCAACTCGGCCATAATAGTTTTTCCGCAATCGACGTCGTCCGTTCCGTGGTAACAGAACCGTTTGCTCTTCGGAGCGTCGGAATCGAAACATAAAACAGGCACGCCCTGTTCAACGGCCTTGTTGATCGATGGCGTAACGACATCGGCAATCGAGCAACTGATGCCGATGCCGTCGATGCCTTGCAGCACAAGCTGTTCGATGTAGTCGGCCTGGAGCTTGGCATCTTCCTCGTTCGGCGTTTGCCATACGACCTTGATCTTTATGCCTAGCTTTTTGCTCAACTCTTCGGCCGCGTCTTCCGCGCCGGTTCTGGCAGACTGAAAAACGGGATTCGCCTGACTTTTTGCAATGAGTGCAAAGCGATATTCCGTTTTTTTACCGGGCGTTGGCGATTTTGACGAGCCGGAGCTTGCCGAAGGCGAAGAGCCACAGCCGACGACGGCGGTCGTTACGAGACACGAAATCCCCAAAAATAATTGTCGTTGGAAGGAGGTCATCATGGATTTCCCGTGCATAAATAGTTTTTTTATCGTGAAGTCTCTATCGGCTTGCGATGAATCGGCGTTCCCGCAGTTTAGCGTTTATCTGATCAAAGACCACGGCCAATACGATCACCACGCCGATAATGATTTGGCTATAGTTTTGGTCGATTTGCAGAATGATAATGCCGTTGTTGATGATTTGGATGATTAGTGCGCCCAGCAACGCGCCGAGCACGGTGCCGCGGCCGCCGTTCAAGCTTGCACCGCCGACGACGGCCGCCGCAATGACATCGAGCTCATAACCTTTGCCGGCATCGGAAGAGGCGGAACCGTAATAACCGAGCATGATCATCGCGGCGATTCCGGCCGTCAAACCGGAAATGGCGTAAACCTTCAGCTTGATCCATCCTACCGGCAGCCCACTGAAGCGTGCGGCTTCCTCGTTGCCGCCTGCCGCATAGATTTGTCGGCCGCCCACCATTGCGCTAAGATAAACGGCCGTCAGAATCGTCACGGCGAGCATGATTGCCATCGGCACGGGATAGAGATTCGAGCCGAATTCGCGGCGGATCAAGCCGTCGGTAAATGCTTCGGGAAACGACGTATAGGCTTGCGCCTTGGTGATGACAAACGCGATGCCGCGATAGACGGCCATCGTGCCCAGCGTGATGATGAACGGATGGACTCGCAAGAAAACGACCATTGCTCCGTTTGCCAGTCCGCAGAGCAGACCGATTCCGAGACACACGAGAATGCCCGACGGAACGACCCAGGCGGGCGATGCCCCGGCGCCAGGACCCGTCGGTCCGAAATAGCGGAAAAACATAGCGCCGCCAACCGCTGCCAAGCAATACGTGGAGCCGATGGAAAGATCAATGCCGCCGGTGATGATGACCAGCGTTACGCCAATCGCCATAATGGCAAAGAACGATGTGTTTTTCGCCAGTTTGTCGAGATTGTCGGCCCGAAGGAACTTATTGACGGTTTGTACCTGTCCCGTTTCGCGATTCCGAACTTCCAGATTGCCGCCGAACACGGTCAGCAAGATCGACAAAATCAGAACAACGCCGATCAGCCCGGTTTCCTTGCCGCGTAACAGATTGGAAAACAAAGAATTCACGAGGATACTCCCGCCATAAGTTGCATAAGCCGATGTTGCGTGGCATCGTTGCGGTCGATCTCGCCTGCTAGATGTCCTTCACGCAGCACGAGGATGCGCGTGCTCAGGTTCAATATCTCTGGCAGTTCCGAGGAAATCAACAGCACCGCGCGGCCCAAGGCTGCCTGCTGGTCGATGATCGCATGGATTTCACTTTTCGCGGCAACATCCACGCCGCGCGTCGGTTCGTCGAGAATCAATACGTCGCCGCCCCGGGCAAACCATTTGGCCAAGACGATTTTCTGCTGGTTTCCGCCCGAAAGCGTCGCGGCAGCCACCTCGGGCGAACTGGCGTTGACTTGCAGATTCTTAAACTGTTCAGTTACCAAGTTCCGCTCGTTGCGAAATCGCAAAAAACTCCAAAGCCGAAGACACTCCGCGCGCCGTGAACACCAGGGACAACGCAACATCCGTCCCCAAACGCCGCGACCGCCGGGACAATGCAGGCTGGAAAGCGACACGTTCCGCCGGCAACTCATATCGAGCACCAACCCCTGCCGTTTGCGATCCTCCGGCACGAGTCCGACGCCTTCGGCCATTGCCTGTCGCGGCGAACTCAACGGGAGACGGCGATTGCGCACAAAGACCCGTCCCCGTACTTTCGGATCGAGCCCGAATAGCGCCAAGGCAATTTCGCTTCGCCCCGCGCCGACCAAACCGGCCAAACCGACTACTTCGCCTGCATGAACCGAGAAGCTGATGTCGCGGAACTTACCCGGCGAGCTTAGCGAATCAATCTTGAGCAGTTCCGGCCCTCGCGGCTTCGTGCCGTGGACGGGAAAGAATCGTTTCAGATCGCGCCCAATCATCATGCGGACCAGTTCGTCGGTCGTGGTTCCGGCCAGGGGGCGCGTTTCCACATGTTCGCCGTCGCGCAGCACGGTAACCGCGTCGCACACCTTGAAAATCTCTTCCATCCGGTGCGACACGTAGATGATCGTCGTTCCCTTGGCTCGCAAATCGGCCATCAGTTTGTAGAGCTGCTCGGTTTCGGAAGTCGAAAGCGAACTGGTGGGTTCGTCCATGATGATCAGTTTTGCCTCGACCAATAAAGCCGCTGCAATCTGAATGAGTTGGATTTGGGCGGTCGAGAGTCGGCCTAGTTCGTCATTGGCGCTGCAGCCGGCGCCGACCTGATCGAGTAGTTCCCGGGCCTTTCCGTACATCGTTCGCCGATCGACCACCGGACCGCGTCGCGGCAGTTGTCCGAGGAAAAGATTTTCGGCCACGGAAAGATTCGGACAAGAGGCCAACTCCTGATGCACCATGGCGATGCCGGCCCGTCGAGCATCCAAAGGTGAATGGAACCGCCGGACAATGCCATTAAACTCGAATTCTCCGCCATCGGGCTTATGAATGCCCGCAAGAATTTTGCCCAGCGTACTTTTGCCGGCGCCGTTTTCACCCATCCAAGCCTGACACGATCCGTGCGAAACATCAAACGTAACGCCGCGGAGCGCCGCGACGCCGGGAAACCGCTTGGCGATCGAACGGAATCGGACGATTGGCTGCTGGCTAATCAATGCCTAAACTCGCTGGAGGTTGGTCGGCACTTATTGTTTGGGACACACATATCTCTAATGAATTCTCCATTGTAGTATGCCCCCGGACCATTCTTTTTGCAATTGAACTTCGATCCGGATGGCCGAAGTTTCCACGGGCGTAAAGGTCGTGTGATTATACTGGTCGAGCTTGGTCCCGTATTCCGAGGCATTGGCGACCGGTTTCCATGCGTCGCCGTCTTTATACAACACCCGCCAAGATTGCGGCACGCGACAGTGGCGTTGCAGTTTCGTTTCATCCCACCAATAAACATCGACGGCCGACACGCGGCGAGGTTTGGCAAACGAATACTGTACCCATTCGCCGGTGCCGCGATGGTCCCACCATGTAAAACGCGGAACCGTTTGGTCGGCCGAGCTTTTTGGCTCATGGTGATCGAAGAAAGCATCAATCGCGTCGGACGGACCACGATGCGAGGCCGACGGCTCGATTAAACCCGAGGGACGGCAAGCGTCCGCTGTGCGCGGCAGCCAGACGCTCATCCGCATCGGCCCTCGGTTGGCGTTGGCGTAATACGGCGTTAATGTCAACGAAACAGGCCGAATCTTCGGTTCATCGAGAAAAATAGCGGAGGCCGTTCCATGCAACGCCACAACCCCACCGAGCAAATCCTTGTCAAATTCCGAGTTCCAAGATGTCTTGTCGTCGATGAAGCGATTCTTGATGTCGTCGAATTCGTTGGTCGATTCCAAGCAATAAACCACGGGGCCGCGCATGATCGCCACCCGGTTGGCATCTGCCTTGACCGCCGCATGGGCAAAAATCCGCCGCACCGGCATGTCCATCGTCAACTCAACGGTATCGCCGTTTTTCCATTCGCCCGGCAAGCGGGCATAGCCGCGCACAATGTTGATTCGATCCACGAGCTTGCCGTTCACCTTGACCGCAATCGCGCCTGTCGCGGGGCGTTCCAGCGACGTATAAAGGTCGTCCGGTTTCGAATCGCCCTGGCACCAGCCGGGCACGCGTAAACATAAATCAAACGTGGCCGGCTTGTCGCATTTCAAAGAGAACGAAACATTTCCGTCCCAAGGATAGCGGGTGCGTTGTTCGATGCCGATCATAGAGCCGGCCACCTCAACCGATGCCGAGGATCCAATAAATAGGTTGATATCGAGTTCCTTCGGTCCCACGGCATAAATATAGCCGGGCATCGCGCCCATCAATTTCAGAAACATCGGGGGACAGCAAGGGCAGCCGTGCCATGCCCAACGTTCGCTTTTATTCCGAACATCCAAGGGATTCTGATAGTAGTAAGTATCGCCCTTGAGGCTCACGGCGCAAAGTGCGCCGTTAAATAGAACCCGCTCCACTTCGTCGAAATATTGAGCGTCGCCGCTCAGCAAATTCATGTTGCGACTGAAAAAGGCGGAGCCGACTGCCGCGCAACTTTCTAGGTATCCGTCGTTGGGTAAAACATAGTCGGCCGCAAATGCCTCGCCCTCAGCCGTCGCTCCGACGCCGCCGGTTATGTACATGCGGCGGTTGGTCATATTGCGCCAAAGTCGTTCTGCGGCCGTGCGATAATCGTCACGCCCATTGATGGCAGCCAGCGAACTCAGTCCGGCGCACATCAAGGTTGCACGGACCGCGTGACCTTCGATCGTCGGCTGTTGCATGACCGAGATATGATCTTGCGTATAGGAATTCTCAAAGCCAACCCATTTTGCGCGGCCTGCATGGTTGCCGCGATACTCGATCCAAAACTCCGCCAGCTTCAGATATCGGTTTTCATCCACGGGAAACGGCATTTTCTTCTTCAATTCCGGCTGTTCGTGAAACAACCGATACAAATTCGCGGTCGCTTCCTCGGAAAGGGCATGCCCCGGAATGACGTTTTTCTTGGGCGGCGGCCCCATCACATCGCATATATGATTCGCCAGCCTGGATGCTACCTCCAGCAATCGCGTTTTACCCGTGGCACGATAATAGTGTACACCCGATTCGATCAACGCGCCGGCATTATAGACGTCGTGCTGGATGATATCGTTGCCGCCGTTAAGACCCCAACGATGGTCCGGCTCCAGCAGCGTCGTCCATGTGTTCAGGTAGCCGTCGGGCGACTTGGCCTGCGCGGCGGCAATGTGTTCAACGTAGTCGTCAATCCTCTTTTCCACGGCCGAGTCGGGTTTAGCCGCCAAAAAATCGG
>CAZNMP010000140.1:0-7332 GCA_964573875.1 uncultured Planctomycetaceae bacterium
TCACCGAGAACGTGCATTCTTACGTGAACAATATCTGCACGACGGAAGGCGGCACGCACGTTTCCGGTTTCCGTGCGGCGTTGACGCGATCGTTGAACGCTTACGGCAAGAAGGCGAATCTTTATAAGGATTTAGCGCCAAGCGGCGACGATTGCCGCGAAGGTTTGACAGCGGTTATTTCGCTGCGCGTGCCGGAGCCGCAGTTCGAGTGTCAAACGAAGACCAAGCTTGGCAACGGCGAAGTCGAGGGCATCGTCAACTCGGCCGTTGGCGATTACTTGGCGAAATATCTGGAAGAGAATCCGAAAACGGCCAAGATCATTATTCAAAAGGGGTTGTTGGCGGCCGAGGCGCGCGAAAGTGCCCGCAAGGCGCGGCAACTTGTGCGCGAACGCAAGGGCGCGCTTTCCGGCGGTGGATTGCCCGGTAAATTACGCGACTGCACGAGCCGGGAGGTCGAAAAGTGCGAGTTGTATCTGGTCGAAGGCGATTCGGCCGGCGGCAGCGCCGAAGGCGGACGTATTCGCGAGTTCCAGGCGATTTTGCCGCTGCGGGGTAAAATCATCAACGCATTTAAGGCGCGTGAAGACAAGGTTCTGGCCAACGAAGAAGTGCGGAGCATGATTTCGGCCATCGGGGCGGGCATCGGAGATGAAATGGACTTATCCAAGCGCCGTTACAGCAAAATCATCATCATGACCGACGCCGACGTGGACGGCTCGCACATTCGCACGCTGTTGCTGACGTTTTTCTATCGTCAGATGTACGATTTGGTCAAAGGCGGCTACGTCTATGTGGCCCAGCCGCCGTTGTTCCGCGTGCGACACAAAAAAGAAGTGTACTACGTGCAGACCGAAGAGGAAATGAAGACGCAATTGCTCGACGCCGGTTTGCTCGACGCCCAATTCGAGCCGGGCGACGGCCGCACCATCCGTGGCAAAGAGATGGAGCAGCTTTGCCGCACGTTGGCATCGTTGGAAGAATCGCTGTTGGCCTTGGAGCGGCGCGGGATCAGCCTACGTGCCCATGCCGCACGTCGCGATCCGGCCACCGGACGGCTGCCGATCTATCACGTTTTCCTTGGTCAGCAGGAACATTGGTTCACGACGCGTGAGAAACTGGATGAATTCGTGGCCGCCCAGGAGCAAGAGGTCGGCGACGAGTTGGATCTATCCGACGAGACGAACGGCGAAACGAGCGAGATTGTCGAAGCGCACGGCAAGCTGCACATCGTCGAGTTGCACGAAGTCCGCTCGATCAACAACCAATTGGCCGCACTGCGCGATATGGGTTTTGCCATCGACAGCCTGATTCCGCAAGAGCGGACGGGTATTGAGGAACCTCGTTATGTATTGCGGCGCGGCGATTTGGCCACGGGCCTGGAGGATCTGCGAGGGCTGTTGACGGCCATTCGAGCCGCCGGCGAAAAAGGCCTTCAAGTGACCCGGTTCAAGGGCCTTGGCGAAATGAATGCCGACGAGCTTCGAGAAACGACGCTCGATCCTGCCCATCGCACGCTTCTGCAAGTGCAAATGGAAGACGCCACCGCCGCGGACGATTTGTTCCGCATCTTGATGGGCGACAAGGTTGAACCGCGTCGTGAATTTATCGAGAAACACGCGCTGGAAGCGAGAAACTTGGACGTGTGACGGCAGTTTCGCCCGCAAAATAATCTTTTCAGTTCGCGTTATATGTCTGAAATGGTTTCGCCTATTCGGACAGATGGCAAAACTACGATAGCCAGTGGCTATTGCAGCCGGAATGCGCACGGCGTCTAATTTTAACGGTCATAAAACTCCCAAGGAGAAACAGCGATGTCCGTTTTCTTGCGAATGTTCTGTCTGGTTGCGGCAATTATATCGGCGGAAACAGCGATAGCAGGGGACGCTTATTATGATATTCCGCTTCGAGAGCTGAAATATACGAAGGGGGATTTGCCTACATGGCAGCGGAGTCCCGATTGGCGACATTGGGCCCAGTATCGAACGATGCGGCCCTATATTTTGTTGGATGGGAAGGGCGAAGCGTATTTGGGTGAAAACGGATGGAATTTTTCTCCCTCGACGGACATTGCTTCCATGCATGTTGCCGTTCGTGCTGAGGAAGGCAAGGAAGTTGCCGGCCAATTGGTCGTACCGAATGCGGAATGGAAGGGCATGGCGGTTTTGAAGTTCACGATTCCCGCCTCCGCGGCACGAGAAGATGCCAAAGCGACGTTCTATCGGCAGAAGATCGCCTATTATCAATACTTGTGCAACCAGGACATTCCGGGCGCGGCGTGGTATCGGCATCAAATCCGGCTTGCTCGGTTGGAACAAGGTCAAAAGCCCGACGATGCCGCGGCAATCAACAATCGTTGGCGTCCGAATGGCAATGAACTGACGCGGACCTACGATTTGTTCACCGGCAGCCGGGCCATGAGCGAGAACCTTCAGCTTGATCGCGAATTGCCCAATGCACGTACCGGCGAAAAACCGGTAAAAATCGATACGCTGCAAGGGATCACGATCAACGAAATCGATTGGAAGCCGTTGTTAAAGGATGCCGCGCCAAAACTGGATCCGCTTGCCGAAAAGATTCCTGCCGATCAGCATGTGGTTTTCTTCCCTGATTTTAAAAAAGCGATGGCGGTGGCCGACGAGGCGGGCAAACACGATACGCCAGTATTGCGGCTGGCGCAGCCGCGGTCGGAAAATGCGAAGGTTGTCGAGCGTTACCAGAAGCAGCTTGGGCTGTCGATGAGCACGGTTGCCCGGTTGTTGGGACCGGCGTTCGTCAAGAGCGTGGCTCTGACGGGCTCTGATCCATATTTTCCGATAGGGACGGATGTTGCAGTGCTTTTTGAATCGCCGCAGCCGCCGATGCTGGAAAATTTGTTATATGGCCGCGTGGCCTTGGCGGTTGCACAAGTGAAAGACATTAAGCCCGTGACCGGAGAGGTGGACGGCTTGAAGTATCGCGGTTTTCTTACGCCGGACCGGAGTGTTTCGAGCTATATCGCACACGGGGATGGAGTTGTTATCGTAACGAATTCAATCTATCAGTTGAAGCAGTTGGCGGCGGTGCAAAAAGATAAATCGAAATCGATTGCCGCATTGCCGGAGTATCAATTTTTCCGAAATCGTTATCGTTTGGGCGATTCGGAAGAGTCGGCATTTTTATTCTTAAGCGATGCGACGATTCGGCGATGGTGCGGGCCGAGGTGGCGGATTGCCGATTCACGTCGTACGCGAGCCCGCGCGGTTTTGGCCGAATTGCAGGCGTCGCAATTGGACGCCTTGGTGAAAAACAGCGTAAAACCTGGCCCGATTCATACGGATTTGCCGATCCTGGGCGGCGGTGAGTTGATACTAGGCCCGTCGGGCGTCGGTTCGTCCACATTTGGCACGCTCGACTTCATGATGCCCATTAGCGAGACGCCTTTGGACGAAGTGACACAAATCGAAGCGGATTCCTATCGCAATTGGCGCGACGGATATCAGCGGAATTGGAGCTGGGGTTTCGATCCCATTGCGTTGCGGGTCAGCCTGGGCAAGGAGAAGCTCGGGGCCGATCTGACGGTGATGCCGCTGATTATGAATACGCAATATCGTGAGTTCATCAACATTTCGACAGGCGGAAAATACGAGGCGACCGACGGTGATCCCCACGATGCATTGGTTCAGTTCATGCTTGCAATCAACCGCGAATCGCATTGGATTCGACAGGGTGAAAACTTTGCTTCGACGATGGGGCAGGCGGTCTCGCTCGGTTGGATCGGCCGCTGGGTTTCGGTTTATGCCGACGACGATCCGTTTTGGAAAGAATTGGCGAAGGTGGACGAGGATAAAGCGGAAAAGTTCCTCGAAAAGAATGTGGCACGGTTCCCGATCGCCGTGCAAGTGGATGTGTCGAATCCGTTGAAGCTCGCGGTTTTTCTAACAAGCGCGAGGGCTTTCATCGAGCAAAGCGCTCCGGGGTTGGTGCAATGGGAATCGTTGAAATACAAGGAGCAACCCTATGTGCGCATCACCCCGGTGAAGGGTAAACATACGGTGCCGAATGATTTGGAAAACATCGCTATTTATTATGTGGCTTCCGGCGATGCGTTGACTATTACATTGAGCGAGAAGATACTTCAGCGGACGATTGATCGACGGCTTGCACGCGATAAGACTTCGGCGGAGAAAGAGAAGAAACCGGCCGAAAAAACAGCGAAAGCGTGGCTTGGGCAGAATGTGTCGCTGCGCGTGGATAGCCGAATTCTTGAAATTGTAAACGCCATAACGCGGCAGCAGTATCAAAATACGATGAAGACGCAATGCTGGAGCAATTTGCCGATCCTGAATGAATGGAAGCGTCGATATCCCGAGCGCGATCCGGTCAAGGTTCATGAAGCGGTTTGGGGCGTGGAACTGGTTTGCCCGGCCGGCGGTAAATATGTTTGGAACGAGAAATATCAGACGATGGAATCGACCGTTTACGGTCATCCGGGCGAGCCGAAGGAAGGCCCTGCCGCGCCGCCGGTTTTGAGCAGTTTTTCGACCGGCGATTTCGGCCTGACCTTTGAAAACAAGGGACTCCGGGCCCAGACGGTGTTGGAACGGCGGCCGACAAAATCGGCCGAATCGAAGAAGTGAGGAGCTAGCCTAAAATCGGTAAAAAGGTTACGATAGCCTATTTCTATCTTCCTCCGATACAGAAATTGACTATCCAGTATGCCTCCTCAATTTGTTTTCGAAATGCAAAACGTCAGCAAGGCCTTCGGCGAGAAGGTGGTGCTGCGGGATATCAACCTGTCATTTTTCTACGGCGCGAAGATCGGCGTCGTGGGCGAGAACGGGGCGGGCAAGTCTACTCTGCTGAAGATCATGGCGGGCATCGATAAGGATATCGACGGCACGGCCACACTGGCGAAAAACATGCGGGTGCGCTATGTGGCGCAAGAGCCGCAGTTGGACTTGGATCGCACGGTGCGCGAGAATCTGCTGACGGCTATGCGACCGATCCAGGATCTGATCGACCGGTTCAACGAGATTGCCGGCAAGATGGCCGATCCCGCGCCGGACGACGATTTGGATAAGTTGATGGAGGAGATGGGCCGCCTTCAGGAGCAGATCGACGCCTGCAACGGTTGGGAGCTGGACCGCATGATGGATATCGCATGCGATGCGCTGGTGCTTCCGCCGGATGATGCGCCGGTCGGGCGGCTTTCGGGCGGTGAGCGTCGCCGCGTGGCCTTGGGCATGGCGCTGTTGGAAAAGCCAGACCTGTTGCTGTTGGACGAACCGACGAACCATCTCGATGCCGAGACGATTCAGTGGCTCGAGCAGACGTTGCGCGAGTATCCCGGCACGGTGATTATCGTTACGCACGACCGATATTTTCTGGATAATATCACCAAGTGGATTTTGGAATTGGACGGCGGCCGCGGGTTGCCGTTCGAGGGCAATTATTCATCGTGGCTCGACCAGAAGGCCCAACTGCTTCGTGTTATTGAGAAGCGGGAAACGCAGCGGCAGAAAATTCTCGAACGCGAATTGGATTGGATCCGAAAGGCGCACCAGGGCCGGCAGCAGAAGAACGAGGCCCGAGTCAAGGCTTATGAACAGTTGGCCAGTCAGCAGATCGATCCCACGAGTGAAACGATCATTCAGATTGCGCCTGGGCCGCGGTTGGGCGAAAAAGTGCTGCAATTCAAGGATGTTTGCAAGAACTTTGATTCGGGCGACGGTAAATTGACCATCCTCGACGATTGCTCGTTCAACGTGCCGCGCGGCGCGGTGGTGGGCGTGATTGGTCCGAACGGCACGGGCAAAACCACGTTGATGCGCATGATCGTTGGGCAGGAACAGCCCGAGCGGGGCACGATCGACATCGGGCCGAGCGTCGTGCTTTCGTATGTCGATCAACATCGCGACGCGCTGGACGACGCGAAGACGGTGTTCGATGAAATCACAGACGGGGCCGACCGGATTGAATTGGGCACTGTATCGGTCAACGCCCGGGCGTATGTAGCGAGGTTCAATTTCCGCAGCACAGCGCAGCAGAAGAAAGTGGGCGCTTGCTCGGGCGGTGAACGGAACCGCATTCATCTGGCGAAAATGCTGCGTCGCGGCGGCAATCTAATTCTGTTGGACGAGCCCACGAACGACCTCGACGTGGCGACGATGCGGGTGTTGGAACAAGCCATCATGGATTTCACCGGCTGTGTGATGGTCATTAGCCACGACCGGTTTTTCTTGGACCGGATCTGCACCCATTTGTTGGTCATGGAGGGCGACGGCAAAACGCGGTGGTTCGAAGGCAATTTCGCGGCGTATGAGGCGGCCGTGATGTCGGAAAATCCCGAGCGATTTGCCCATCGGCGAGCGAAGTATCAGCGGCTGACGGGAAAGCTGGCGTAGAAGCCGACGCTTGGGCCGACAACGTGTTGCGGTTCGTGGCGGCGTTCGATGTTGAAAGGACGAAAGAGTAAAGTGGACAAAACGGTTTGACCTTGGTCTGATATTTCTTCTCCAAGGACGACCACATTAAGACTAATAACGGTTCCCGGCATCTTTTGCACTCAGCCCAGGGGAGAAAAAAGCAGAATGTTCCCGTTTTTCTGTTTAACGGTAATTCTTTGCTACATTGCTGCCTTCTACCTGGATCGAGCTCATGGTCGGCGGTAATCCAGCCACTTCTTGAATTCCACGGCGATAAAAACGGTCAAGCCAATGCCGACGATGTTAATCCATGCTAGGCCGCTGATCGGGGCGCTGTGGAACAAGTGATTCATAAACGGCGCGTAGGTAAAGAGCAGTTGCGACGCCATCATGGCAGCCACGCCGCCGACTACCCACAAGTTCGAGAATACGCCCAACGAAAAGAACGGCCGCGTTAGCGAACGGCAGTTCAGCAGATAGAATGCCTCGACCATCACGATAACATTGACCACCACGGTACGCGCTTCCGGCAGCGACGTGCCCTGACGTCGTTCCCAAAAGAACAGGGTGAATCCACCCGCCAACATGAACAGGGAAACCAATACGATTCGCAGGATCAGCACTGGTGTCAAGATGGGCTGGGCGGGGTCTCGCGGCGGACGAGCCATGATGCCCGCCTCCTTCGGTTCGAATACCAACATCAATCCTAGCAACAGCGCCGTGGTCATGTTGACCCACAGCAACTGCACCGGCAGAATGGGTAATGCCGATCCAAAGAGAATGGCGGCCAAGATTATCAACCCCTCTCCGCCATTGGTTGGCATGGTCCAGGTGATGAACTTGGTCAGATTGTCGAATACATTCCGCCCTTCTTCCACCGCCGCTTCGATCGAGGCAAAATTATCGTCGGTCAGGATCATGTCGG
>CAZNMP010000141.1:0-7322 GCA_964573875.1 uncultured Planctomycetaceae bacterium
GACGCTAACCATGTATTCGCCAAGCTACGCTTGGCCTAATTTGCAAAAGTCCAGTGATATGGATCAATCCGTCTTTCGTTTGAATGACGGCCGGGTAGGAATACTCGCCGAGCGAATTCTCCAACGTGGCGATGGAAAACCACTTTTTGCCGTCGCGCGATAATCCGACATTCAACGGACTGCGGCCAATCGGCGTATTGTTGAAGATCAACAGATGGCGGCCGTCACAAAGCGTAACAGCATCAACGCCCGAGTTGGGGTTAGGCACGTCCAACGTCGTCATTTCGCCCCAGGTCTTGCCGCCGTCGGTCGATTCGATGGAAAACAGCTTCAGTTGCCTCGTGCGTCCGATGGCTTGCAGCCGGCCGTTTTCGTGGAGCAAAATACTCGGCTGAATCGCCGCGAACTTGCGGCCGTCGTTCAGCGGGCCGGTGCCTTGCCACGTTCGGCCTTGGTCGGCGCTGCGTTCGAAATGAACGCGCCAGCCGTGATCCTCGGTGCTCGACGGGCTAACAATATCGCCATTGGCCAACTGCACCGGCTTGTTCTTAATCGGGCCTAAAATGCCTTCAGGCAACCGTTGCGGCTTCGACCACGTTCGACCGGCGTCGGTCGAGGTCATGACAACGCCCCACCATCTCGGCACATCGGGACCAACTTTGTAGAACAGCATTAGCGGCCCGTTTTTAGGCTGAAATAGCACGGGATTCCAGCAGGGCTCGCGTTTTCCCGGCGATTCCACGCCGTTGGCCACCTCGCGCGGCGCGGTCCATTGTCCTTTTTCATAGCGCGACAGCCAGATGCCTACGTCCTTGTGCTTTTCCTCCGTGCCGCCGAACCATGCAGCCACCAATTCACCGCCCGACTCGGCAATCGTCGAGGCGTGACATTCAACGAACGGGGCCTTCTCGAAAACAAATTCGCTTTTGACGATGCCCGGCTGTTTCGACACGTCGGCGGCGAAGACGACTGCCGGAATCATGGCCGTGAAATACGAAATAATACTTAAACAGGATGGAATTGCTTGTTTCATAGGAATAGCATTGTTAAGGTCCAATATCAATTCCGACACTAAAATGGCTGTTACCCTACGTCGCCTAAATCAAGTGCTTTGCCGTAACGCACGAACATCATGCGGCGCAGCTTGGCGCACTCTTCACGAGCAAGCTCCGGATCGGAAGCGGCCAAAGCCTGGGCGTCGTGGCGGGCTTCTTCCAGCAGTTCGCGGTCTCGCAGCAAGTCGGCAATGCGCAAAGGCGGCAGGCCGTGTTGCTTGGTGCCGAAAAGATCGCCGGGCCCGCGTAGTTTGAAGTCGGCTTCGGCCAGTTCAAAGCCGTCGGTCGAGGCAACGAATGCCTTGAGCCGCTGGCGCGATTCCTCGGTTTGCGGATCGCCGAAGACGCAGCAGAAGCCCGGAAATTTTCCACGGCTAATGCGTCCGCGAAGCTGATGCAGTTGGGCAAGACCGAAATGATGTCCGCTCTCGATCGTCATCAACGTGGCATTGGGCACATCGACACCCACCTCGACCACCGAAGTTGAAACCAATACCTGGATCTCGCCCGAACGAAAATCCTCCATCACGGCGTCTTTTTCGGCAGGCGTCAGGCGGCCGTGGATCAAGCCGAGCCGAAACGCTTCGAGTTCGCCGTTGGCCAAGGTCTCGTAGGTTTCTTCCAGGCTGACGGCCTCTTTTGCATCCGACTCCTCGACCAGCGGCGCGATAACATAGCCTTGGCGGCCTTCGCGCAGCTTTTTGCGATAGAAGTCCCACCATTTCGCCCGTTGCGTTTCGTTGGCTAGATAGGTATTCACTTTCTGCCGGCCGGGCGGATGGTCGCGAAGAGTTGAAACATCGAGATCGCCGAACAACGTCATGGTAATCGAGCGCGGGATGGGCGTGGCCGTCATGACGAGATAGTGCGGGGCATCGCCCGACTGCTTGAGCGCCGCCCGTTGACGCACGCCGAACTTGTGTTGCTCGTCGATCACCACCAATCCAAGCTTGGCGAACGATACATCTTCCTGGATGATCGCCTGGGTGCCGACGACGATATCAATTCCACCCTCGGCGATTTGTTGCAGCAGCGCGGATCGCTGACTAGCGCCTAACCCTCCTGTAAGCTGAGCACGGCGGACCTGGCTTGCCGCTAACAAGCGATCCAGCGTCATAGCATGTTGGCGCGCCAGTATTTCCGTGGGCGCCATGAGCACCGCTTGATAGCCATGTGCGACGGCCAAAAGCATCGCATAGACGGCCGCCACGGTTTTGCCGCTGCCGACGTCGCCTTGCAACAGCCGGTTCATCGGCCGGGGGCCGGCCATGTCGGCCGCGATTTCGGCAATCGATTGCTGCTGCCCCACGGTCAACTCAAACGGAAACAATCGCCGAATGCGTGCGTCGATCTTGGCCGAACACTCCAACGCCGGCGCCTTTCGGCAGTCGTGCTGTTGATGGCGTTTGACCGCCAGCGCAAGTTGCAAAATAAAAAGCTCTTGATAAACAAGCCGCCGGCGCGCCTGGTCAAGGCTCTTATGGTCGTCGGGAAAATGGATCTGCGGCAACGCCTGATGCAGCGGCCAGAGGGCATGTTCTTGCAAGTACGCTTCAGGAAAAACTTCTTCAAGCAGCGGAACATATTGGTCGAGCGCCCCACGCACTATTTTTCGCATCTGCCATTGCAGCAGACCTTCGGTCAAGCTGTAAACAGGCAATATCTTTGCCGCCGGCTCGTCATCCTCGGCATCGAGGATTTCCACGCGCGGATGGTGCATCTGCCAAACGAGCCCCTCATGCTTCGGCTTGCCTGAAAGCATGACTTTCTGGCCGAAGTTCAATTTGTCGCGCATAAAGGGCTGGTTGAACCAGATGGCGCGCAGGTGCCCGGTGCGGCATTGAATCGAGATGCCGAGAATCGAACCGCCGGAACTGGTGGTGCGAAGATCAATATCTTCGATGACGCCGCGAACCGACTGCAACTTGCCCTCTTCAAGCTGGACAACCTCGCGCTCGTCGGTAAAATCCTGATAGTCGCGTGGGAAAAAGAACAGGATGTCGCGGACGGCGAACAGCTCCATCCGTTCGAGCAATTCCGCCCGGGCCGGCCCTACGCCCTTCAAAAATTGCACGGGTGTAGCGAGCAATTGGGCAGGCGTTTTCGACGGCGTTGGATCGGCGGTGCTCATACCGCTTCATTTTAACGCCGCGAGCCGCACGCGGGGAGTGGGGCATTTTCTAGGATACAGTAAAAGGCGATGACTTTTTATCCGCGAACCGCAAAAAGCACAACAGAATAGCCGGGAGCTAACAGCTCCCGGAATGTGTGCGAATTGCACTACAGTTTAGCGGCCGACGGAACGGCGGCCCTGCTGCCAAGCCGCCGTATCATTGGCAACGAAACAACACAGCTTACCCAACTTGACTATAAGAAATTACTGCGCCCGTTTTCTAAGGTTTCCCAATGCTCTTGTCCTTCAGCGAATCCGCCAAAGAAGCCGGCCAAAACCAACGTGCAACGGCAGCGGCAGTCAACGGAATGGCAATCGCGGCAGCCAGCGCCGCGGGCAATGACACGCGATCTCCCAATGCGGCATAAACCGCCGCGATGGCAAAATTGCTCAGGCCGACCGCAACGAAAAACCGCCACCACGACAATCGCATTGTGCCCATCAACAAAACGCTGGCCTCGGCAAAGACCGGAACGGGACGCGCTAAAACCAGGACGAGTATTCCGTAACGGTCGGCCAAGGAATCCATACGGTTGAGTTCTTCCTCGCTCGAAAACCGCCGAGCCAGCGGACGGCCGAACCATCGCACGAGCCAGAAGGCCACGATTGCACCGAGAGTCATCCCGAACCACGAGGCGGCCGTTCCCGCCATGAAGCCCAACATGCGCCCCGCGAACGTGCCAACAAGGCTCGACGGCACCGGCAGAAATATATCCGCGGCCAATAGCCCAATCACCAGTGCCGCCGCCGCGCCGGGCGAAAGAGAGTTGTCGAGCCAGCCCGCGATCTGCGTTTCGGCCGACTCGCCGAATCCAAGAAATGGCACAATCGGAACCGCCAACACCACGGCGATCAACAATAGCCATCGAAATAGAGAACTGCCTTTTTTGCTCAACGAAACCTCGCGGGTGCTCTCAATTTTTGGCTGTCACAGCTTCCGCCGTGCCGGCAGGCTTCAGATACGTTTCCAAGAATCGCACCAACAGCGTTTGTGTGCGTTCGTTCACCGGCTTGGCGATGTCCATCGTGTGGGGCCAACCATCGAGCCGATCGTACCAGTGAGGCACGCCTAGTTCCTTAAGCTTTTCAACTAACATGTCGGATTGTTCGACGGGCACGACTTCATCGATCGTCCCGTGAAGAACAAACGTCGGCGGCGATTTTGCATTGAGATAACGGATCGGCGAGGCCGCACGATATAATTCCGGATCCTCCGTGAATGATTTGCCGATAAACCGGCGCACGGTGCCGCTTTCGCGGCCAAGCGGTGTATCAAAATCCGTAGGGCCGTAAAGATCGACAACCGCGCGAACCTCGCTGCTTACGCCCTCGTGGCCTCCGTGTCCTTCCAACTTCTTCTGATCCGCCGTGTAGCCGACCATCATCGACAAGTGCCCGCCAGCCGATCCGCCGATGACGGCAATGCGGTCTGGATCAACATGAAGCTCGGCCGCCTTGGCACGCATCCAACGCACGGCACATTTCGCGTCTTCAACGGCGGCGGGAAACGGAAACTCCGGGGCAAAGCGATAGCTGATCGTCGCGGCCACATATCCCCGCTGGGCGAATGCCACGGTGTAGTATTTGTAATCGCTCCGATGCCCTCCGCTCCAGCCGCCGCCGTGGATGAAGATCAACCCCGGCGCCGGCTTGTTCAAACCCTTCGGCGAGTAAACATCCACCAATAAAGCGTGGTCGCCGGCACGGCCGTATTCAATATCCTTGCGTTCTTCAACCGAAGGCGGCGTCTCGACCGGTCTGAGTTTCAACGCTTCAACACGTCCCAGCGCGTAGGCCAAATAAATGGCATTTTTCGTGGGATATCCGCCCGGCGGCGCAGGCGCGTCCTTGGGCAAAGCAATCAGATCGGGCCGTTGGGGTGGATTTACTCCGCTCCAAACAAAGAACCAACCCGCCCAGCCCAACAAGGCCGGCGTCACAATGCCGGCCAGCGATAAAGAAACACAGGTGGCGCGTCGCATGGCTTTTCTTAAAAATGAATGAAAGATGCAGAAAACTATTCCCTGGAAAAGAGATTGTATTTCAGGATGCACCAAACGGCCCGGACGCCGTCTTTCCAGCCGATTTTTTTGCCCTCTTCGTAGGATCGCCCCGCGTAGGAAATGCCGACCTCGTAAATGCGGCATCGCTTTCGCGCCACTTTGGCGGTGATTTCGGGCTCGATGCCGAAACGATTTTCGCACAGCCGTATGCTTTGAATCACCTCGCGGCGGAAGGCTTTATAGCAGGTTTCCATGTCGGTCAGATTCAAATCCGTCAGCATGTTCGACAATAAGGTGAGAAACCTGTTGCCCAGCGAGTGCCAAAAATAACAGACGCGATGCGGCCGATCGCCGACGAAACGCGAACCGAACACCACGTCGGCCTTGTTATCAAGGATCGGCTGTATCAGATGCGGATACTCATTCGGATCGTATTCCAAGTCGGCATCTTGAATGATGACGATCTCGCCCCGGGCTTGCGCAATGCCCGTGCGCAGTGCGGCGCCTTTTCCTTGGTTGCGGTCGTGATACATAACGCGAACGTTTTCCGCGCCGGCGGCAATGGCGGCCAGCTTATCGCGCGTGCCGTCGGTCGAAGAGTCATCGACAATCACAAGTTCCTTGTCGATCGATACCTTTTGCACCAAACCGACGATGGTCTCGATGGTGTTTACTTCGTTAAACACCGGCATGATGACAGAGATGCGAACCATAACAGGAGACCTTCATCGAAACAGTTATTTCAACTCAACCGGAATATTTTGCAATGTGGCGAGGGTTTTTCGCCTGCTCCTCAATACGTGCTAAGGGCCTATCCCAAAACATGAAAAACAAGTCCCCTCGCCCTCCGGGAGAGGGTTAGGGTGAGGGCTGTTTGTCCAAAAAACATCACTTTTCCACATGGGTCACCTTTCAAAGCCCTCACCCCTGTCCACTCTCCCAAAGGGAGAGGGGACAGTATTTGGCTATGCACTAAGGCGTAGCAACTTGAAACTTGATGTCACACTGGGGCAGTGCTTTTTTGAGTTGCTCAACTCCGTCGGCCGTAACGGCCGTGCGGGTGACGTGCAATTCGCGAAGCTTGGTCATGCCTTTCAAGCTGTCGAGGCCGGCGTCGGTGATCTTATTGCGGCCAAGGTGCATAAACTCCAGATTCACAAGCGGCTTAAGCTTAGGCAAGCCCCCATCGGTGACAGCCGTCTTGTCGAGATTGAGCCATTTCAGGTTGCTCATCGTCGAAAGATTATCGAGCCCCGCATCGGATACTTTCGTACTGTAGAAATTGACTCGCGTCAGGTTTTTCATCGCGGCGAGATTCTTTAGCCCCGCGTCCGTGATATTCGTCTTGCTAAGATCGAGATCCTGAAGGGTTTTGATCGTTGTTAAGCGTTTGAGCCCCGCGTCGGTGATTTGCGTATCGGAAAGACGAAGCCGCTTGAGCCGCGGCAACCGCAACAGATGCTCAATCCCCGCGTCGGTAATGGCCGTGTTCGAGGCGAGCACTTCTTCCAGGGCCGCCATCTTCGCAACGGCCGAAAGACCGGCGTCGGTGATCTTGGTTTCATCCAAGGCCAACGATTTCAGTTTTGCAAGCGAGGCCAACACGGCAAGGTCGGCGTCGGTCACCGGTCGGCGAGCGAGTTTCAAGCTTTTCAGTTCGGTCAATGCGGCGAGTTGAGCAAAATGGAACGCATCCGGCTTGGCTTTCGAAAAATCGACCGCCACGGCCTTGCCATGATCGTCCAACTTCACGGCTGCGCCGATGCCTCGCAACTTTTCAAGCACTTCCGCCGCATTCGGCGCTGTTTCGGCCGCTTCCAAGGTAGACCGTTGTGCAAAAATAGCAGCACTCATCGAAAAAATAATCAGAGCCGTTCCGCCAAGATGTTTCATAAGCATGGTTGATTTCGCTTTCCGAAAAACCAGGTAGGGAAAACAGCAGCAGGGCGAGCCCGCCTTTCAGCTTGGCCCGCCCTGTTATTGTGATCGCCGGAGCGGCTTTTTGCAAGATACGCAACTTACCCCACAGGGCCAATCCGTTTTCAGTAGGGCGGGTCGAGCGAAGCGATGGCCCGCCTTGAATTCTTCGCA
>CAZNMP010000142.1:0-7317 GCA_964573875.1 uncultured Planctomycetaceae bacterium
TCCCCAAAACCCCGGCGTGTTCGTGGCGGAACATCGCGACTGGTTCGGCAAGGGCTGCGACGACGCCAACGGCAGGCCAACGCAACTGTGCTTTAGCAGCCAGGGATTGCTCGACCAAGTGGTGGCCGAGGCGAGGAAGTATTTCGACGGCAAGGGGTTGGAGTATGGTGCGCAGGCGGCGGGCAACTATTACGGCATCGCGCCGATGGACGCGGGCTGGTGCAATTGTCCGACATGCAAGCCCCAGATCAACGACGAGCAACAACGCGCGAGATGGGCAAATGACCTCCATTTCAGCATCGGCTGCGGAAGCGAGTATTGGTTTGCGTTCGTCAACAAGGTGGCCCGAGAGGTCGCCAAGACGCATCCGGGCAAATATATCTCAACGGTCGCCTACGCCGACTATGCCTACCGTCCGCAAAAGACGGTGTTGGAACCGAACGTCTCGGTGCAGATGTGCCTGCATGCACGGCACCAATGGGCGCCATCGGCGTGGGGCAACGACCAGCGCCTGTATCAGGATTGGGTGCTCCACGAGAAAACCCGGCCGTTGTATCTTTGGCTCTACTACTGCTTCCCGGAACTTCTGTGCGGCGAAGGTTGGAATTGTTTTCCCGGCTTCAGCGCCCACACGATTGACCAGAAATTGAAGGTGTATGCTCGCGACGGCATCCGCGGGGTGTTCATCGAGGGCGTCAGCGACCAGGTCGACACGTACCTGATACTCAAGCTCCTCGACGATCCGTCGTTGAACGTCGACGCCCTGTTGGACGAGTTCTTCGTGCGGTACTACGGCACGGCCGGGGCGCCGTTGAAGAAGTTCTACCTCCGCGTTGAAGACATCTTTTCGACGACGGCCAACTATCCCGAGGAAGTCCAAAGGAACCCGCGCAAGCAATTCCACCAGACGGAGGAAATTGCGTGGAAGTATCTTGGCACGGAGGCGCGGATGGCCGAACTCGGCAAGCTGATGGACGAGGCAACGCAGTTGGCGTCGGCCGGCGGCTCGAGCGAGATCGAGAAGCAACGTGTGGCCGTATTCCGCAAGGCGGTTTGGGATTACATGGTCGAGGGTCGTGCGAAGTACCTTGCGAAGCAACCGAAGACGCCGTGAACGCGGAGAGCGTGGCGTGAGTTGTTTGTCAACCGCGGATAGGTTTTGCAAATTACTCCCCTCTCCCTTTGGGAGAGGGGCAAGGGGTGAGGGCTTGGGGAAGTCTTGCAAACAAGGCAAGAAGTCTTCTCGCTCAACAGCCCTCACCCTAACCTTCTCCCGGAAGGAGAGGGGACATTCTGCAAAAGTCCGGACGCAACAGAAAGGAATTGACATGAGGATTTGCACGATCTTTTTGATAATCGTTTGCTGTGGCATTGTTGATGCGGCCGCGGCGGCCGAAGACGCATACATCAAGGCCGACGGAAACCGTTGGACTTTGGGCACGGCGGTCATGGAGCAGGTGATCGTTTTGGAGGACGGAAGACTGGTGCTGAAGAGTCTCACAAACAAGACCACTGGCCATGAATTTATTGCTAGCGGCGCGCCGTCTGAGGAGTTTTTCGCCTCGATCGGCGACAGCAAAGAACACATCACCAGCGCCGGCGGACCTTGGAAACTGATCCGCTCCCGGCAAACAAAGCTGAAGCAAGGCGAGTTGCAGTTGGATTTGGTTCTTCAACGAAACTCTCTATCGGTTACCAAGAGTTATGTCGTATACCCCGGTTCCAGCATCGTTCGCCAATGGGTCACCTTCAGCAACGCGGGCGATCGGCCGCTGGGGATTGCCGAGCCGGGATTCCTCAGCGAGACAGTGCGGCCGGGTGATCCCGACAAGCTCGATTTCCATTGGATGACCGGCGCCGAAAGTCAGCCGGGTTCGTGGGGGCTCCGGACTGAAAAACTCTCCGCCTCGAAGCCGCGCACGTTCGATTCTTACGATCCGTTTCCGAGCACTCCGGCCCACGCCGGCGAGAAGTACGGTTTTCGCATGGGCTCGATGAGCTATGCCCCTTGGTATGCCCTGTTGGCCGCAGACACGCAAGACGGCGTCGTCGTCGGCTGGGACTATTTCGGCCATTGGAAATCGTCGCTCCAGCGGGATTCCAGCGGCGCCGTGACGGTTCGACTGTGCGTTGCGGGCCACAAGCAGACGCTTGCCCCGGGCGAGTCGCTCACCACGCCGAAGGCGTTTGTCGGATTGTTTCGCGGCGATCTGGACGAAGCGGGCAACGAGGTGCTCGACTGGCAATACCGTTATCTTTGGGATTACACCCGCGACGGATGGTTTCCCGCGATTCGCGTGCTTGGCTGCTGGTACAAGGGAACCGGCTGGCAGCAGCCGGGCACGTCATGGACGACGTGCCGCGCGGACTGGGAAAGCCTCCGCCGCAAGGTTTTCCGCGTGGCCGACTTGATGCGTTCCATCGGCGGCGACGTCTACCATCGCGACTGGGGCTGGTGGGACCGGGCCGGCGATTGGAACGGCCCCGATTTCCGCGCCACCGGCGACTACCTCCGCAAGTCGGGCATGGGCCAATTGATCTACGCATTTTTGTATACGGTCGACGAACAATCGAAAGTAGCCAAGGAGCATCCCGACTGGTTGATCCGGAAAGACTACATAACGCTCGACATGTCGAAGCCTGAAGTCGTCGCGTTCATGAAACGGCAGCTCGACGACTTCCACGACCGTTGGGGCGACTTTGAGTGGCGGAACGACAGTGTGCCGACCGCTGCCCGCAACGGCGACGACACGCCGCTGCTGGGCCAGGACGCGGGACTCCGACAAGTGATCCAAAGTTTCCTCGACAAGTATCCCGGCTGCGCGTTTCAGGCCGTCAACGGCGGCGGCAACAACGCCGGTTACGACTATACCCGATACGCCTCGTCAACTTCCTTCAGCGACGGCGGCGTGGGCCTCCTCCGCAATTATTATGCTTCGTTGATGCTTCCACCCGACAAATCGAGCGATATTCCCGACGCCTGGAACCCCGGCTTGTACGACAAGGCGACTTGGCGCGGCCTGCTTTGCACCAATTTCGACATGACCGGCGACGTGTGGGATATGGCGAAGATCGAAGGGCTTCGCGAGCTGATCGATATCTACCATTACTTGCACAAGCAAGGCGTGGTCGGCCGCTGGGTCCGCGTGTATCGGCCTTCGATCGTCGGCGACGATCCAACGATGTACTTTCAACGGCTTAGCAGAGATCGGCGACGGGGAATCATCATCCCCAAACGGCAGGCCAAAACCGCCGTTACGATCAAGCCCAAGGGCTTGCTGCCGACGCAAGTCTACGTCGTCAACTTTCAGGAGTCAAAGGCCATCGCGAGCCGAACCGGCAAAGACCTGATGGATCATGGAATCACCATCGACGCGATGCCGCCGGGAGAACTCGTGTACTTGAATTTGCCGCTGCATCCGGGCAGCAACCTCGATACGGAGCTTCCAACGGCGCCCACGAATTTACAGGCACAGGCGGCGGAGAACCTGGGCTACCCCGGCGTCGAACTGACCTGGAAGCCGGGGACGGACAACAATTGGATATCCTATTACGAAGTGTTCCGCAACGGTGAAGCCATCGACCGCGTCGCCAAGGGGACGTACTATTTCGATCATTCGGTCGGCGCCGATCTGGCGGCCAAGTACGAAGTCCGCACGGTCGACGGCGCGGGCAACGCGTCGGCTAAGGCCGCGGTGGCCGGTTCGAAAGCCGCTCCGGCACGCATTATCGACGGTGCGCCCAATGCCGCTATCGTGTATACCGGCGATTGGCTGCATTTAACCCAGCTGTTTCTCGCTCATGCCGGGACGAGTACCTGCTCGAAACAGGAGGGGGCAACGTGTTCGCTCACTTTTGAAGGCAAGCGAGTCCTCTGGTTCTCCGCGCTCGGCCCAAGCTCCGGCAAAGCCGAGGTCCGCGTGGACAGCTCTCCAGCGGAGGTCGTCGATATCTATTCGGCGGATGAGATCTGGGACGTCTGCGTGTATCGCAAGGAGTTTCCAAACGCCGGACGACATACTCTGAAGATCACGGTTCTCGGCAAACACGGGCCCCTGGCGACCGATTCGATAATCAACGTCGATGGGTTTCGGGTCGAATGAAACGGATCTTTGCAGCATGAACGTGAAATAGCTGGCCAAGCGGCCAAAGAGGTGAAGTCATGAGCACGAAGTACGGGATACGAATCTCGCCGTCGCGCGGCGGGCAAGTCCGCCGGCTAAACAACGATTCCCTCTCCTCTCTCCCCCCTCCCCTCTCCCCGCGAGCGTTTACCCTCGTGGAATTGCTTGTGGTCATGACCATTATCGGCATCCTGATCGCCCTGCTGCTGCCGGCGGCGCAGGCGGCGCGGGAGACGGCGCGGCGCATGCAGTGCCAAAACAATCTAAAGCAGGTCGGCCTGGCCACGCTCCAATGCGAAAGCGCCAACGGCGTTTTGCCGCCGCTTTGCGTCAACGATGGCTCGACGCTGGGCAACCAGTCGAACTCGCCGATCGCGCTCTCCGGCCCTTATCAGCGCGCGAAAGGTTTCACGATCTTCTGTTTCCTGCTGCCCTACATCGAGCAGGGCAGCCTCTACAGTCTGTGCCGCGATACCAATGCCGACGTGCACACCCTGATCCGCGGCAGAACGTTTTGCGGCCATGTAATCAATACGTATTGTTGCCCCGACGAGCCGAGCCCTTCGGCGAACACCGGCATGCTGACTAGTGCCTATTGGGGCGGACAGGATTGGGCGGCAAGCAACTACGCGGCCAACTTCCTGGTATTTGGAAACCTGGCCAAGCAGACCACGGAAGGCGCCAGCACGCTGGCGTCGATCCGGGACGGGACGTCCAATACGATCTTCTTCGCCGAACGTTATGCGACGTGCGGCTACACGGGCACCGTCGACTGGTTAACCTTCGGCAACCTGTGGGCCGACTCGAACCCTAATTGGAGGCCGACCTTTTGTCTGAACACGTATGACAGCCCGCCGGACCCAGCCAACTATCAAGGATGCTTCAAATTCGAGGTCGGCGTCGACTGGCTATCGGGCTGCCATGCCGATCGAGCGCAATCGCCGCACGGCAACGGAATCCAGGTGTGCTTGGGCGATGGCAGCGTACGGTTCGTCGGCGCGAGCGTCTCCGATACCATTTGGAAATATCTGTGCGACCCTCGCGACGGCTACACATTAGGGAGCGATTGGTAACAACATGACACAACCACGTTTCATGCGTTTGCCACACACCCGATTGACCGACACGCTTCTCATCGTGGCGGCGTCTTTCTCCGGATGCGGCGAGCGTGTAACCCCCTTGCCGACGACTTACCCCGTGCGTGGCAAAGTGGCCTATCAAGAAGGCAAGTCGGTTGCCAACGCCACGGTGCGGTTTCATCCCGAATCCGAGCCGCGGGTGGTCACTTCCGCCGTGACCGGGAGCGACGGCGCGTACACGCTCGTCACCAATCGCGATGGTCTGCGGGCCGACGGGGCGGTGGCCGGGCCAAATCAGGTGACCGTACTCTATACCCACAATGCCGGCGGCAGCCCGCCAGTCAAAAGCATGGCCGGGCAGCAACAGATGGGGTTCCTTTCCACCGACTTCCCCACTCCTTACGCGGTTCAGCCGCGCGACAACGAGATTAACCTGACGGTCGAGCGACCGCGGTAGTGATGAGGGCCTGTAGAAAATAACTTGCGCATACTTGTAGGGCGAACTTTCTAGTTTGTCCCCGAAAACTGGACGGATTAGGAGATCCGTCCCACGTGTACACCACCAAAACACCACCATCGACATTTTCAGTCCGCGTTGGACGAGAACGGAGCTATCTCGCCGTGTCACCATCATTTCGCTCTCTTCGCGGTGTGATTTCTTCGGTGCTCGACGCATTCGGGCCGGTGTCTTCGGCCAAGACACAGGGGCGCAAGTCGGCTGCCCATTTGCGGCGGCTGAACCTTAAACTGATGGACGAGCGGACTCTTCTGTCGCTCACTCGCTACCCGAGGAAAATGCTTTCGTCGTCAATCTGTTTAACCTTTCCGACCAGAAACGAACGATCGGCGGAAGCATCGAGTTGGCTCGACTCGGCATCTCGGCCGATCGCCTTGTCGCGAATCCGCCGAAAGCCGGAACGCTGGACAACGGCGCATGGTCGATTCGCCGCGAGATGGCCCCATGGTCGGCCGAGGTCATGTGCATCGGGCTGAAACAATAGTTCGGACTTTGAAGAACGGGTTTTGCGGAAATGTACAAGTATCGAGGAATGAAATGCATGAATCCGTGACGATTTTGTGTCCAAAACGATAGAAACCATGTTTTGTTAACTGGGCGTCGCCTCGGGGCGTGATTTCATGCAATGCAACGTGCAAAACTAATCGAAAGAAATACACATCAGGAGGTTCGTTGATGTCGCACAATCATCTTACGCGTCGCCGATTCTTACACGTGGCCGGAGTGGTCGCGACAGGGCTCCTGGGACCATTTTCCAGACGAGTGGACGCGGCCACGGAGACCAGCGAGCAGCCGCTGCTGCGGTTTGTGCAGTGGAACGACGTGCATGTATCCCCCACGCCCTCGGCGTACGTTCTGGCCAACGAAAAGTTGGACTACTTGGTAAACTGTGCAAACGCGGGATCGGCCGATTTCTCCAAGCCCGATTTCGTTATCGGGGTCGGGGACATGGTCAACGGAGGCTTTCCCAACCTGACGCCCGACTTCGCCCTGCTAAAGGCAACGCTCGCAGGGTTGAAGTGTCCGTACTATCCGGTCATGGGCAATCACGAAAGCGACGGGCTGGAAGGGAATGCGACACACCAGGCGCCCTACAACGCCGTTTTTGGCGTCAACCGGGTAAATTACAGCTTTCAGGCTGCCGGAATCCAGTTCGTCATGTTCGACAACAGCGGCGGGGGTAAAATTGCGACTCGCGATCAATGGATTCACGACACGCTCAATGCGTCGCCCGGCGTGCCCAAGGTCCTCTGCTGCCACGTTCCGCTCGTGCCCATGCGCGACCCATCGGTGCTGGAAAAGAGTTTTGGATTTGGCGGCTATTATCGCTGCCAGGATCCGAAATTGCTTGAGCTTGTCGAAGACCCCTCGCACAACGTTGTTGCGGTACTCTCGGGCCACCTGCACCTAACTGGCATGGTGTGGCAGAAAGGCGTGTGCCACATTTCTATTTCGGGCACCGCCAGTTACCCCTGCGATTTCGCCAGCTATGAAGTGTTCGCAGATCGCATCCGCGTCCGCGTGCATGGCCTGCCCAAGGAATTGACGACGCCGAAGACCGACATTCACGGCAAACCACGATACAAGATCGACTATG
>CAZNMP010000143.1:0-7284 GCA_964573875.1 uncultured Planctomycetaceae bacterium
GGCGAAACTGCTGCGGCGGTTCCGTTTGGCCGGTCGCGACTTGGCGGGGCTTTATGCCGCGTTCTATGTCGCAGAGTTGTTGAACGGATTGACCGACGAGGGCGATCCGCATCCGGAGCTGTTCGATCTGGCGGATGAAACGCTGGTGTTGTTGGCTTCCGGCGATGCGGTTGCGAAGAATGTGGTGCGGTTTGAGTTTGGTGCGTTGCGGCTTTTGGGCCATGCGCCGCTTTTAGACGCTTGCGTCGAGTGCGGCGAGCCGATGGCGGCGGCAGGCCGCGTCGCCTTCGGATTGCTCGATGGCGGCGTGTTGTGTCCGAGGTGTTGTGGAGGAAAGAATCAGGTTATTACGGTAAGCGCCGGCGTGTTGCGGGCGATGGGCCAACTGGCCGATCCCGACGGCACTCTCTGGCGACGGATGGAGATGGATCCGCGCAGTTTCGGAGAACTGCGCAGCGTGTTGAACCGATATTTGACGCACTTGCTGGGCAGGAAGCCTCGCATGCACGAATACATGGGAATGCTGGGGAATTAGTGGCTAGTGGCTAGTGGCTAGTGGTTAGTGGCTAGTGCGAAGCCGCGAGCGGCTTTTTTGGATTTCAGATCCATGACCATTTAATCCTCAAACAATTACGGACAAGGATGTCCTCTATGTTGAACGAGGGATCGCGGTTTACGATTCTGTTGGTCGTCGTTGCGGGGATTCTCGGCGGCTGCGCGAGTGTTCCGCCCTCGTCGGCCAATGCGCAAAATAAGAGTGACAGCGGAAACGGCGAATACGACGGCTGGCTGTTCAAATCGCTGACGGGCAAGCGGTCGTCGTCGGATCAAGCTTCGGCAAAACCGGCCAATCAGACAATGTCTGCCGCCGGAACTAATGCCAATGCCGTTCAGCAGGCTTCGGCTACGACGGATGTCGATAGTCCGACTGGTCCGCTGGTTCCCGGGCCGGCGAGTCGCGGATCGGAGCGTTCGCCGACGCTTTCTTCCTCGGGGCCATTATTGACGGCTGCGGCCGGTCCTCCGCCTTCGATGCCGAACGAGTTGCCTGCGCCGCCTGCGGGCGGGGTGAGCATCGGCAGTGGGCCTGATCAGGAGGAGAAGAAGGGTTTTGAATTGTCGGACCTTGCGCCGGAAAATGCCTGGAAGAATATCAAAAAAGCGACTGGCTACGGCCCCAACGAGAAGCTGGCGCGGGAGTCGATGCAGGAAGGCCAGAAGTTGTTCCGCGAAAAGAAGTATAAGGAGGCGGCTGCCAAGTTCGCTGTCGTGGCCGACCGTTGGCCTGACACGCCGCTGGAAGAAGATGCGTTGTTTTTGAAGGGCGAAAGCGAGTTTTTTTCGGATCAGTATCCGAAGGCGCACGATACTTTCGGCGGCTTGTTGAAGAAATACACGAACACGCGGCATCTCGACACGGTGATGGCGCGCGAGTTTGCATTGGGGCGTTACTGGGAGCAACTGTATGATAAGAGCCCCTCGTTGCCCATTACGCCGAACGTGACCGACGGCAGCCGTCCGCTGTTCGATACGTTCGGCTATGCGGTTCAGGCTTACGAGCGCGTGCGTTTGAACGATCCGACGGGTCCGCTGGCCGACGACGCCGTGATGGCGACCGGCAATGCGTATTTTCGCCGCGGTCAGTATGCCGAGGCGGGCGACCAGTATGACATGTTGCGGAAGGAGTATCCCAACAGCGAATACCAGATGTTGGCGCACCAATTGGGGCTTCAGGCGAAGATGCGGCTCTATCAGGGCACGCTTTACGGCCGCGCTCCGTTGGACGATGCCGGACAAATCGCCGAGCAGGCGTTGAAACAATACGGCGATAAGCTGGGCCCGGAACGGGAACGAGTAGCGAAAGCCCGGGCGCAAATCATGGAGGAAAAAGCTAACCGCGACTTTGTGATTGCACAATACTATGAGCAACATGCTTATTATGGTGCTGCCCGGATGTACTACAAAGGATTGCTCGCCGATTATCCGACTACCGAGAAAGCGGCGGAAGCGAAGGCGCGGTTGGAAGCGATCAAGGACAAGCCGAGCGAGCCGCCCAGCAAGATTGCGTGGCTGACGGACATGTTCGGCGGGAAAAAGGAATAAAGACTATTGCGAACTTGGTGTAAGCAAAAACAAAATGGGAAACGGGGAAAATGGGAAGGTGGAAGCAAGAGATTACATCTGAAGTAATTTTGAGGGAACGCTAATCAGCACTTATCGGCGCTGATTGGAACAATTATTTTCACAGACCTATTTTTGGTACTTACGCGGACCGTTTCGCCACATCATTTTTTGTCCACAGTTGTTGCATTGGGATTTTAACAATATGATTCCGCAGCATCCTCCAATTCGTTGCGTTTTCTGCGGTGGGATGTTGGCACTGTTGTTATTGACGGGCTGTGCGGGTTATCAGATCGGCAATCAGACGCTCTATCCTTGCGAGGTACGGACGGTCTATGTGCCGGTCTTTCCGTCGGTAAGTTTCCGCCGGAACTTGGGTGAACGTCTGACGGAAGCAGTCGTCAAGGAAATCGAGAACAAGACGCCGTATAAAGTTGTCAACGATCGAAATGCCGACAGCGTTTTATCCGGGAAAATCGTTGCGGAAAACAAGCGGGTGCTTGTGCCGAGCAATACGGGCAATGCTCGTGAAATTCAGACCGGCATGAGCATCGAGGTTAGTTGGATCGATCGGAAGGGGCGCATGTTGCGACAAGCGAGTCCTATTCCGCTGCCCGAGGATATCGCTCAAATCGACGGCACGGGCGATGTGGTGCCGGAAGTCGGCCAGTCGATGACGACGGCGCAGCAGGAAGCCATTTGCAAATTGGCCCAGCAGATCGTGGGGCTGATGGAAAAGCCGTGGTAGAGTTGAGATAGCGAGATAAAAACCGCGGCTCTCACCAAGCAGGGCTTGTTTCGGCGTCTGTTGTTTTGAGATGATACCATGCTTCCTTACTCGCGTGCCGATCATTGGCGGCTTCGGACACGAACCCTTCGGTTTGGTCCGGTTCCGTTGTTGATGGGCATTATCAATGTGACGCCCGACAGTTTTTCGGACGGCGGCCGGTGTTTCGATGCCGAGGCGGCGATTGAGCATGGCCTACGGTTGGCAGCGGAAGGGGCGGACATTCTGGATATCGGTGGCGAAAGCACGCGGCCTTATTCCCAGCCGGTGGATGCCCAGGAGGAGCTTTGCCGTGTGATGCCGGTCGTGGGGACGTTGTGCAAAGAGACGGGGTTGCCCGTGTCGATCGACACGTCGAAGGCTCTGGTAGCCCGTCATGCCCTTCATGCCGGGGCCGAAATCATCAACGACATTACCGCGTTGGAAGGCGATCCGGCAATGCTGCCGTTGGCCTTGGAAACGGGTTGCGGCGTTTGTGTGATGCACATGCGAGGAACGCCGCAGACGATGCAAGACGATCCGGTTTATGACGACGTGACGGCCGAGGTGGCCGAGTATCTTCGCCAACGCAGGGACGCACTCGTGGCTGCCGGGATAGAGCAAGACCGTATTGCCTTGGATCCGGGCATCGGTTTTGGCAAGACCAAGGCGCACAACCTAGATTTGCTGGCCCATGTGGGAGAACTACATCAATGGGGTTGTCCCGTGCTGGTGGGGCATTCGCGGAAAAACTTTTTGGGTGAAGATCGGGTATCAGGCACCATTGGCGTGGCATTGTCCCTAGCCCGGCAGGGGGTACAAATCATTCGCGTCCACGATGTCGCCGCGGTACGACAGGCCCTGAATCTTTTTGAATCGACCGGCGGTTTGGGATAATTGGATTTCTGGGGTTAAGTACATACCCGATCCATATAGAGATCGTCCGCCTTTCGCGACCATGTGGGATAATGGTTTACGAAAAACAAAACGACGGTTTTTGGGAGGCATACCACCCTCACCCCCGGCCCCTCTCCCGTAAACGGGCGAGGGGAGACGCGAAAGGCGGATGGACTCTCAATGGGTGCTTTTTTCCTACAGTACCAGATCTAACTCGAATCGGCGTTGACTTCTCGGCGGCCGTCGAGGATACTTCTAAGGGTGGGTTTGTAGGACCAAGGTGTATTTTCGATGAGCGACCTCCACGAATACTGTCTCGACATGGCCCGGCGGGCGAAGCGTGCTGCCGCCGATTTGGCTGCCGTTTCCGGCGCGAAAAAACAAGATTGGCTCCATCGTTGCGCCCGGCTGCTGGGCGAGCGTTCGCTGGCATTGGCCGAGGCCAATCGGCTGGATATTGCCGCCGCGCCGAGCTATGGGCTTTCGGATGCGGCTGTTGACCGGCTGCGTCTGACTCCGCAGCGCATCGCCGACATGGCCAAGGCCTTGGGCGAGGTGGCCGCGCTGCCGGAACCGATTGGAGAGATCATCTCGAGTTCGATCCGTCCGAACGGTTTGGAAGTGCAAAAGGTTCGGGCGGCGATGGGCGTGATCTTTTTCATTTACGAATCGCGTCCTAATGTGACGGCGGACGCTGCGGCGCTGTGCGTCAAGGCGGGCAATGCGGTGATATTGCGCGGCGGCAAAGAGGCGGTTCATTCGAACACCGCCATTACCGAAATTTTGGCCGAGGCGGCCGCCGACGCCGGGTTGCCTGCCGACGCCGTGCAGTTGGTATCGACGACGGATCGCGCCGCGGTGGGGGAATTGCTTCACATGCCCGAGTATATTAATCTTTGCATTCCGCGCGGCGGCGAGAGCTTGATTCGCCGGGTTAGCGAAGAAGCACGAATGCCGGTCATCAAGCATTACGCCGGCAATTGCCATGTGTATCTCGATGCATCGGCGGATCCCGAGATGGCGGAAAAGATCGTGGTGAACGCCAAGTGTCAGCGGATGGGCGTATGCAATGCGGCCGAATCGCTGGTGGTTCACAGTGCGGCGGCCGATGTGTTGTTGCCCCGCGTCGGCAAGGCCTTGGCCGATCGCGGCGTTGACATTCGCGGCGACGACCGCACACGAGCACTGTTGCCATCGGCCGTAGCGGCGTCGGAGGATGATTATGCGGCCGAGTATCTTGGCCCGATCATTTCGTGCAAGGTGGTGGATTCGCTCGACGAGGCCATCGAACATATCAACCGATACAGTTCACAGCATACCGAAGCCATTGTGACGCGCGATTTGGACGCTGCCCGCGAGTTTGCCGCGAGGATCGACAGCTCGGCGGTGATGATCAACGCGAGCACGCGGTTCAACGACGGCGGCGAGCTGGGCCTGGGGGCCGAGATCGGCATCAGCACCGACAAGTTCCATGCCCGGGGACCGTGCGGCATCAATGAATTGACCAGCTATAAGTATGTGGTGTATGGTGCGGGGCAAGTGAGAGGCTAGGGATTAGGGATTAGAAGAAGACGCTTTTGGGGTTGCGTAAAAGGATTGCTGAAGGATCGACGGGATGGATCAGGGAATTGATCTTCAATGTCGGCATGGCGCGAATAGCCCGCTGATGCGGCGGCTGCGCGTTTTGCACGAGAGCATGGCTCGTGAATTCGGGGCGTCGCTGTCGGTATTGTTGCGAGCCTCGGTTAAGGCGGGCCTGACGGGCGTGGAGCGGCTTACCTACGGGCAGTTCGTCTACAACGTGCCGACGCCTGCCTGTTTCTATCTTCTTCAGGCCGATCCGCTCGACGCGCGGCCCATGCTTGAAATCGAGCCGGCAATTTTGCATTCGATGATCGACCGCCTGTTGGGCGGCAACGGCGAGAACGATCCGTTGCCGTGTCGGCCGTTGACGGAAATAGAATTATCGCTGAGTGCTCGGATCGTGCGATTATTTCTCCAAGAGTATTGCCAGGCATGGAAAAATGTGTTTGAACTGAAGCTGGAGATACTCCAGGCCGAGGACAATCCGCGTTTGTTGCGGATTTTGCCCGCCGATGAGATGGTCGTTTTGGCCGGTTACGAGTTGTTCGTGGGTCAGCAGCGTGGGATGTTGCGATTTTGTTGGCCGTGCAAGGTGATCGAGCGTCTTAGCGACCAGTTGTTGGCCGAGGATCCTTCGCCGATTCAGCGTCCGGCCGCGAGTTCATTGGCCGAGATCAAAGTGACATTGGCTGAAACGCAAATCACCGCCGCCGAATTGGCCGATCTGCGTGCGGGCGACATCATCGTGATGGAAACTCCGATTGATAATCCGGTTACGGTGTCGATCGCGGGTGGCACGCGCTTTTTCGGCAAACCGGGCGTCTATCGCGGCCGCAAGGCGGTTCGATTAACTCAGAGCGTCGAGCAATCACAGCCGGCAACGCCTGAGCGGTAGTAGATATTGAAGTGGGCGTAGTTGCTCGTCTGATATTCGTATATTGACATGGAAACAATCGACCTTCCCGCTGAAAAAACCATTCCACGCAAGCGGCGTCCTACCCTATTGCTGGGATTCTTCGTGCTGTGCGTGCTTGCAGTTGGGTATGGGGTGTATTGGGTGCGATATTGCCCTATCTCGGCGATCGAGGCGAAAGACATTGCTTCGATGCAATTGACCATCTATGGGCGAATCGTAAGCAAGGAAGAGACAATACGGCTGAAGCCGCAAGCTTTTTCCGAAGTTCTGACCGTATTGAAGCCATGCCGTTGCGATTGGTCGGGCATCCAATGGACGCCGATAGGAGTGCTGGAGATCCGTCTGAATAACGGAGCACAATACAAGCTGAATCTTTTTGAGACCCTGCACGAGGAAGTTGCGTTCAGCATTGATGGCCGGCACTATTTCGGCGGATCGGAAAAACGGATGAATGAGCTTTTGGTGCGAGAATCTTTGCGAGACGCCGTTCAAAAGATCGGAATCTTGAAGAGACTAACGGATTAGTAAACATACGAACCTACACGGTTTTGTTTAGGATTGATTCCAATGACCCGGTTAAAAATAGTTGCATTGATCTTGTTTGTTTTTGTTTTACAAGCCTGGGCAACATTTTTTGTTTCACAATTGCAAGCTGCCGAGGCCGCTGGATTGACGCCGACCCAACTGCGTTGCGAATATCTCGTCGATCCGATTGGGATCGATGTGTTGCAACCGCGATCGAGTTGGATTTTACAGGCGGCCGACGTGAAGGATCGCGGCCAGAAGCAAACGGCTTATCAGATTCTGACGGCCACGAGCGAGGAAGTCTTGGCCAAAGATCAAGGCGATCTTTGGGATAGCGGCAAGGTGGAATCGAACGCCACGATCCAGGTCGAGTATGCCGGGAAGCCGTTGGCCAGTCGGATGCGATGTTTTTGGAAGGTTCGAGTTTGGGATCGCGACGGTCGAGCGTCAGGTTGGAGCAAGCCGGCAACATGGG
>CAZNMP010000144.1:0-7237 GCA_964573875.1 uncultured Planctomycetaceae bacterium
AGTATGCCTTGAAACCCGGCGGGGAAAATTTGTTCCAGGCGGTTTTTGAAGAAATCACGGCCGGGCAGATCCACAAGCTGGAAATCAAGACCGAGCTACAGCGGATGGACAGCACCCAGATCATGAGCCACATCGCCGACCTGAGCCGACTGGAGCTGTTGGTGGGTGTCGTGCAGCGGCTGCACCGCATCTTGAAGGCCGCCGACCAGCAAACCTATGCCGAACGCTTGCGCCCTTATCTGGAAGGGGGGCCCGGGCAGTATACCTACCGCATCAAGGGCCGCCCCGCCGTCTGGGAGCACATCCAACAGGTGGGTCAGGTTCTGGCCGAGCTGCTGAGCGGACTGGCGGCCCTGGCTTGGCGCTGGCAACGGCGGAAGCGATAATCGTTTCGATCCACTGTTGAAATAACGTGCTAAAGGAAGATCGTAGGCAGTTCCTATCTCCCGAGTTAAGTGAGGATGGTCCTTGTTCTCCGGGAGCTGTTAGCTCCCGGCTATTTTTCTAGCGATGGGCAATTTTTTTCAGCTCTCGGCTATTTTCTCGCGATTGCGACCTTTGGAAAAAACGTTCGTCACGGAGGGCATAAGATGTCGGGCTACGTTCACGTTTACACCGGCAACGGCAAAGGCAAGACCACGGCGGCCCTGGGGCTCACGCTCCGGGCCGCGGGCGCAGGCTGGAATGTTTTTTTCGCCCAATTCGCCAAGGGCAAGGCCACGAGCGAGCGGGCCGCTTTGGAGCGTTTCGGCGACCGGATTACGATGCGTCAGTACGGCCAACCTCATTTCATCCGCGGCAATGCGGGGCCGGAGGATGCGGATTTGGACTTGGCGCGGCGTGGATTGGCCGAGTGCCGTGAAGCGATCACCTCCGGCCGCTATCGCTTGGTGGTTCTCGACGAGGCGAACCTAGGACCGATGCTGCGGTTATTTCCTGTCGAGGAACTGCTGGAGTTGGTCGATGCCCGGCCTGACGGCGTCGAACTGGTCGTGACCGGCCGGGGCGCCGACCGCCGCCTGTTGGATCGGGCGGATCTGGTCACGGAAATGCAAGAAATCAAACATTATTACCGCCAAGGCGTTTTAGCGCGCACCGGAATCGAACAATAGGGAGGGCTTCATTCCGTTGACAAGCGGGGGTATAATAGATAGGAACACTTTTACCGTTAACCCCTCTGCAGCTTATGACGATACGTTTGACTGAAACGCAATGGGCGGGCATGATGCAGGGCAACGATGTTCCGTTGCGCGTCACGGATCCGGCGGACAGCACGACGTTCGTACTTGTGCGAACGGATGTCTACGAACGTTTCAAGTCTTTGTTTGAAGAAGATCCGATCACGGCACAGGAGCGATTATTTCAATTGGAGCAGTTTGGTAAACGTGCCGGCTGGGATGATCCGGAAATGGATATTTACAATGACCTTGATCCTCGCCGCCAATCATGAATTTCTCTCGCGGTGACGTTGTATTAGTCGATTATCCTTTCAGCGATCGAACCGGCAGCAAAGTCCGTCCCGCCTTGATCGTGCAGGCCGATATTCTCAATCGTCGGATCACCGATACCATTTTGGCATCCATTAGCCGATCAACGCATCGAGCTTCGGCCGAGCAATTGTTCGTCGATATTTCCACTCCGGAAGCACGTCAAACCGGTTTGCGGCAAAATTCGATGATCCAGTGCGAAAATCTCTTGACGTATGATCAGCGGTTGATCATCACGAAGATTGGCGAGCTTTCGGCGGCGATGATGCGGCAAATTGATGAATGCCTCAAAAAGGCGCTCGATCTGCGGTAAGAAAATGTGTTGTTCTACTCGCAGAAGGCATTGAAATGGTGGTGTTCCTATTGATACCGACATTGCCAATGTTGCAAGTTTGCCGGCCTGATTGGCCGCGGAACGGTTCATTAGCACTGTAAAATGCAATAATGGTTTTTGGGGATAACAAGTTTTGTTATTGATTCCATGCCTCCTCTCTGGTCGAACAGCTTACTGATGAAAACGATCCGGCGCGAGCCGGTCGAACGAACGCCGGTGTGGCTCATGCGACAGGCGGGCCGCTACATGCCGGAGTATCGGCAATTGCGGCAATCCACCTCGTTTCTCGATCTATGTAAGAACCCGGCCCTTTGTGCCGAGGTGATGGTCGGCGCGGTCGAGCAGTTGGGGGTCGATGCCGCGATCCTTTTTTCCGACCTGCTGTTGATTCTCGAACCGATGGGGATCGGTTTGCAGTTTTCGGCCGGCGAGGGGCCCGTACTCGGAAATCCTATCCGCACGGCGGCCGACGTGGATCGGTTGCTGGAGTTGGAATCGATCGAGCCGCTGGAGTATGTCGTCGAGGCGGTGCGCAAAACGCGGGCCGCGTTGCCCGAGGGGTTACCTCTGATCGGTTTCGCGGGCGCCCCGTTCACGCTGGCGGCCTATGCCGTCGAGGGCGGTTCGAGCCGCGATTACCGCCTCACGAAAATGCTCATGTATAACGACACGGGTGCATGGGACGCCATGATGGCCCGATTTGCAAGAGCCATTACTCTTTATCTGAACGCGCAGCTCGACGCAGGCGCACAACTCGTTCAATTGTTCGACAGTTGGGTAGGTTGTCTCGGCGTGGACGACTATCGTTGCTACGTGCTGCCGCATGTTCGTTCGGTGATCGAATCGCTTCGGCCCGATGCGCCCGTTATCCTTTTTGGAACCGGCAATCCCGCTTTGCTGCCGATGATGAGCGAAGCGTTTGGAAAGAAGCGTCGCAACGTCGTGGTGGGCGTCGATTGGCGCATTCGCTTGGACGACGCCTGGAGCCGGATCGGCCACGACAAGGCCGTTCAGGGCAATCTTGATCCGGCGGTGCTGCTCTCGACGCCCATGGAGATCCGCCGCCGCGTGAAAGAGATTTTGCGTCAAGCCGGCGGTCGGCCAGGGCACATCTTCAATCTCGGCCACGGCGTTTTGCCGCAGACGCCGGTGGAGAACGTGATTGCGTTGGTCGAAGCGGTTCACGAGTTGAGCGCTCGTTGAGTTTTTCGCCCTCAAACTTTGCGCGTCTTCTCGTTCGACTCTGCCGGTTATTGAAGGCCTATCGCATTTATGCGAAGTGCCGTGCGGCATCGAAAAAAATGCTTTATTTTAGGTGTTTTTCTCAAGTCTTTTCGTTGACTTCCGAGGGCCATCGGGCATATACAAGTACGGTATGAGACAACGCGAGATCAAGGGCCGAATCGCCGCGGCCGCGTGTTGTTTCTCCCTCGCGTTTGACGAGAAACCGTATCATGATTCGTGCCGTTGGTCCGCTGCGTAGCGCGTGGATGTACACGCAAAGTATGCGGTTGCCGCGTTCGGGGCCGCCAGCCGGGGCGCTCGGCGACCAACTGGGCGCCCTGAGGCGTCGCCGCCTGTTGCGAGAGCAGCAGGAAGATATCCAGGCCGGACTGGTCGATTACCAGGCGATTCCGCCTTATCCGTATCGACCGCGGCCGCCATGTTAGTGTCCGTTACAATTCTCATCTCTTTTCAGAGGAGGAACGTTGCGTCGCGATTCGGGCCATCAATTTTCACCCTTGGTTAGGAGGATCGTTCGATCGTAGATTTCGTGAATGTACTCCACGACGCGTTTGCCGCTTAAAGACGTCATGCCTTTTCGCGGGCTTTCGACGGGCTCATGGACGCAATGCAATGCCAGGAAACGGCCGGCCGCGACAATCGCCGCCGCGCCTCGAGAGGGGCAGCCCCCTTGCCGTTGCTGAACTGCGTTCCATAGCTCCGCAGCCCCAGCACCGTGCATGAGCACGTAGCACGTCAAAAGCGGCAGACGCGTCGGTATTTTTTCTTGATGGCTGTCGCCCTTATCAAAGAACCGGCTTTTCGTTGGGCCAACTCTTCACTCCTGGTACGAATTTCGCTATGCTGATGCTATGCGTCGCTGGCAAATCTTTCTAGGCCTGTTTCTGTTGATCGTCCTCGTGGTCGGGGTATTCGCGATCGTCTATCGCCAGCCCTTGGCCCGGCAATGGGCGTTGTATCGCATTGGTGCGGCAGGGTCGGCACAAGAGGCGGATGTGGAAATCGTGCGGTGCGAAACGTCGCCGAATGCCGATTTGCTGATTGCCGAGATGGTTGCCAAATGGGGCACGGGCAATCGTCGTTTCGATCTGAATCTGGCGGCACACTTGGGCGGCCGTTCGTGCGGCGAGACGTTGCGGGAGGTTTTTTCGAAGGAAATTACAAATCGCGAAGGATTACTCGAACGTTGGGCCCGGTATTGGACGTGGCGGGCTCAATTGCCGCCCGATCAGCAGATGGCATCGGTGTTGGCGTATTTGGACGCCCTCGATGCAGCCGAACCGCCGCGCAGCATCACGTGGCGCGAAGTGTTGGATCTTCAGGCCGTCTTTCAATTGACCGGCTGCGGCGAATTGGCCCAAAATCTTTCGTCGGCCAATTGGCGAGAACGCTATGCACAATGGCGGCAAAAAAAACCGCCGCGACTTCCTGCCATTCCACGACCGGAACAGCCGTTTCCGTAATTCTTACGATGCCGTATCGTGTTTCAAGGCTCGCAACGCAGCCTCCACTTCGCGGAAGGCTTTGCCCTCGGGCAGTTCCGCGCCGCGGCGGAGGTCGGCCAGAAGATCGCCGAGCAATTCATTTTCGAGCCAGCGGGCCAACCAATCGGCTCGTTGCTGGGCGTAGCGCGATTGCAGCCGGAGGAACAGCCGGCCGGCTGCTTGCCGAACGCCTTCGCCGGCGCTGCTGACGAGTGCTTCGCCGCCGCCGGTTATTCCGCCGGCAATGGCGGCTTCGGTGGCCAAGTGTCCGGCCGTGGCCCCGGCGGCATGTGCGGCGGCTTGTCCGGCCAGATCGCCCGCAAAATGCAGTCCCGTGAAAAACAGCCCGATGGTGATGGCCGGCCGCGCCAGCGCCGCTGCATGGTCGAGCGATTGCAGAAACCGCACGGCGCGAGGATTGGATTGTCGCCAAGCGTCGAGTTCCGCTTGCAGGAAGGCGCGATAGTGTTCATCGACGGCAGGCAGCGATTCGTGGGCGGCTTGAACGCGGGTTAAAAGTGCCGCCCTGGCGTGACCGCCTAGCAACTGTTGCAGACGGGGGCGGAGCGTGTCGTTGCCCACCTGGGCCAGCCGTTCGAGTTCGTCGAGCAATTTTTCGACGGCCAGCACGATGGCTGCTCGTTCTTGACGTTGGAAAGCGTCTAGCGCATCGATAGGCGGCCCAGCCAAGGCGTTCCACGCGGCGCGTACGGGCCAGGCGGCCCCGCGACCCAGGGCTCGATAGAAGCCATGTATTTTGCGAGACCACTCTTCACGAGAATCATCCCACCAGCGACGGATTTCATCGACCAACACGCCGGCAGGCAAGGCGGGCCAATGCACGCGGGCCATCTCGGCGGCCGAAAGGGTTTTCGCCGCGGCCGAAAACTCGCGGGCTGTCGCTCGGAGCGAATCCAGATAGGCCGGCGCGCCGTGATGGGGTTCCAGCACTTGGTCGAGAGCGCCGCGGAACGTGCGGATCTTGATCGCGTCGAAATGCAATGCGGCGAGATCTTCGCGAAGGTTTGCGGGCTGCGGTGGCTGGTCGGCGATGGTTCCGGAGGTTCCAACCGCAAAAAACGGCAAACGCATCGCATCGGCGGCTGCGCGGTCGTGCGGAACCACATAGACCAACTCCGGCTGCGCGCCGGTATGCTCGCAAAATGTGGCCAGCCATTGCGGCCAGTAACGCCGATCGGCCTCTAAATCGCATTGGTTGAAGACGATGATGATCGGTTTTTGGGCTTCGACGGCCGCACGGAAAAATTGCTTCACGGCGGCATCGTTATACTTCTGCTGGGTCAATATCGCGACCAGCACGTCGGCCGATTGGCGAATCGCTCGGGCACGCTCCCAATTGACGGTTACGTCGGAATCCACGTCGGGGGCATCGAGCAACAGCAAACGCGGCGGCATTGTGGCGCCGACTCGCCAAAACAAGCGATTCTCGGATGTATCGGTCAGTGGATCGTCGGCCGAATGCCAAGGATAAAGCGTGAACGACTCGAACAGCCGGCCGAGAAGCACGGAATCGGCCAAGTCGGCCGGTGCGAGACAGACCGGATGTTTCGTGCCCGCGGCCAACGGGGTCGAGGCGCTGGCGTTTTCACCGGCGAGTTGATTGAAAACGGCGGATTTGCCGATGTTCGTGCCGCCGACAATGGCGACGACCAACAACGGCGGCAGATCAAGTTCGGCGAGCAGTTTGTGCCGCAGCAGAGCAAACCATTCCTGCCCGGCGGGCAAGGCCGCGCCGATGGATGCCGCCTCGGGGGCCAAGGCGTCTAACGCCCGACTTAGTTGCTGCACCTGGGCGGCAAAGGAATGAAAAGTTGGCATGGATTGTTGTTGCGATATGCTGCTGCTATTTTGCTTCTCCCAACACCATTGCCACGGCTCGGCCTTGCAAGCAGTGGCTTAAAATCAATGCGGTGGGACGAGCAACGGGCAGTGGTTGGCCGTGAACCACGCGGATCGGACACTGCGGGTCGGGCTCTTCGTAGTTGAGCGTCGGAGGAATTTGTCCCTCTTGCAAAGCCAGGACGCCCAAGGCCGTTTCCAACGCGCCCGAGGCCGCGCCGAGATAACCGAAATAACTTTTGGGGGCTGTCACGGGCACATCGCCCAGCGTGTCACGGATGGCTTGGGCTTCCAGACAATCGCCCTCCACGGTGCTGAGTCCGTGGGCCACGACGAATCCAATATCTTCGGGGCGCAGATTGGAAGTTTGCAAAGCGCCAAGGATGGCGCGGCGGATAGCCGAGCCTTGCAGCGGTTGTCCTTTGCCGCGCGGTTCAAAGGTCGAGGCATATCCGAGAATACTGGCGAGAACTTTCGCACCGCGTTTTTCGGCGTGCGCCGGCGTTTCGAGGATGAACATGCCGGCACCTTCGCTGTTGACAAGACCATCGCGCCGAGCATCGAACGGCCGCGAGGCTTTGTCGGGATCGTCGCTGTGTTGCGATTGGCCATAGACCTGGTTTCGGGCCCAAATGGCCGAATGGATCCGCGATCCGACGCCGCCGGCGATCATGACGTCGGCCTGCCCTCGCTCGACTATACGGGCTGCTTCGCTTATGGCTGCGAGTGTGGAAACGTCGCTAAGCGTCAAACTGTTGTTGGGCCCTCGGGCGTCTTGGGCGATGCCGATGTGGCAGGCCGGCATGTTGGGCAAGTATTTGAGCATC
>CAZNMP010000145.1:0-7222 GCA_964573875.1 uncultured Planctomycetaceae bacterium
CGCTTGGGCCGCCTTCAAGCGGCGAGCGTCGATCTTTGTTTCGGGTTTCGGCGCATCCTTGGGCTGTTCTTCTTTCACCGGTTTCAGGGCAGGCGGCAGATCCTCGTCGCGTTTCTCGACATGCGGCAGGAAGCCCAGCAGATCGGCACAGATGAACAAGCTTCCAAGGCCGGCGGCGGCCATGCTGTGGCGCACGTCGGATTGTTTGACCAAGGCGGCTGATTTTGCCACGGTGCCTTGATAGCCGTATGCACCGCTGGGATCTTGCGTGGCCATGAGCCAATTGGTGACGGATTCGATGGATTTTTGGGAGGTATGAAATCCTGCTTGGCGCGCTTCCCACGCGCTGAGAACGCCGTATTGGGTCATCGAGGTGTCGCCCGTCCGCTTGTCGGGATATCCCCAACCGCCGTGGCGTTTTTGCCTCAATCGGAGCGAATCGAGCAGGCAGACGATTTCGGACGAATAGGCGCTGGGATTGAGCGAGACTAGAAAGATCACCGACAGGCCGGTGCTATAGATGTCGAGATTCACCTCGGAGGGTTTGCGGTCTTTCACGACACCTTGAATGGCTGCAACTGCTTCGACGATGCGGGGATGCTTGGCGTCGGCCCTGTTTTTGAGCAAGACGAGGCCGACGAGCGCCTTGGCTCCCACACGGCCGTCGTTGGCTGCCTCGGATTCGAGAAATTCGACCGCTTTACGGACGGCTTCCTTGACTTTGGGACTTTCGGGCGTGAGCGCTGAAGCATTGCGAGAGAAAAAGGCGGTTGCTCCGAGTACGAGCAGTCCCATTCCGATAGCGGACGGAATCCGGTGCAAGCGATGTGCTTTCATCGGGAGATCCTTTCGCGCAAGAACTGCCCGAAACCGGCCCCACGCAATCGGCACGACCCACGACGGCGAACGCCGACGAACGCGGCACCACCCGGAAACGGCCGGCAGAACGCCACCGTCAGCCCGGATAATACGGCGGGGAAGAGGGTCTGTCAAGCATCCTGCCGGGTGGGGACAAAATTATGGGATCGCGGTGGGAAGATATTGGACGGGGAATAATGGACGGGGAAAGAAAGCTCGCAGATCAGCTTTGGATGAACGCATATTCCGGGAGCTGTTAGCTCCCGGCTATTTTCGTATGCGTTTTTCGTATGCGTTCGGCGATTTTCTAGGATTGCAACCGCGCATGAAAAAGGGGGAGGGCAGCTTGAAAACTGCCGTCCCCCATGCAAGGTTTCGTAACTGTACCGAAAACCCGATTCCGCAGCAGTAATTAGTTCTTGCTGAAGAAGTGACCGGTCGGATCGCCGCCGTCACGGGTGATCAGGAACATATAGGTTGCCACGTCCACGTCCTTCGAAATACTGCGCACGGCACCATCAGCAAACAAATGGTTAACCACCGACGGATGCGATGCCGATGGGCCCCACTTGGGGCTGCTGAGTGTAGCCGAGGGACTCGATGTAATCGAAGGGGTTGTCGTATCCGTTCCGTAATAATAAGTACCCGCTTGCGAAACAAACGAGGGATCCAGATAAGTCATGAAGGTGGTCGTAACCTTTGATTTTCCTTCGTCATCGAAGACGCCGGTAAATCCGGTTGGAGCCGAATATCCGCCTTCAGTATAAGTCATGAAGGATACGGCAGCGCCGCTCGGAGCCGTGCCGCCGTCTCCACTGACCGGCAAACCAGCCAAAGTAACATCCGATCCAACCGTCCAGCGACTCGATGTGGTATCAATCGTTTCCGTAGCCAGAATCGTATGCGAGGAACCGTCACGACCGAAAGAACCCAAGGAAGTCGTCGAACCGGGATACACAGCGCCGTCAGGTTGGCTGAGCAATGGCAGGGATCCAACAGATGAGGGCTTAGTGCCGAAGGTCGATTGGGTGCAATAATTTAGACCGGTTTTGGTGGTTGCGCCCATGACCTTGTAATTGGTTAATGCCCAAGCACTGCCGGAAATGGTAACCGTCTTATCGCCCGAATTACTTGGGCAAGTAAATTCGCCGATGAGCGTAGTAGCCGCGGTCAACCCTGCTTGCTGTTTGGTCGTATCAACGGCAGTGAAGGGATTGTCGCCCTTGATGTCAAGCGTATCGTAGATCGAGGCATACTCCATGTTCGGCAACAGCCGAATCAGAAAGCTCCATCCGCCAACTTGATAGCTTGTAGAATCACGTGTAGCAGCGGGGGGGAACTTCTTTCTTGCGTCGTGGAATGTGTGGAACGCCAAGCCGATTTGCTTGAGGTTGTTGACGCAGGTAGCTCGACGCGCCGCTTCCCGCGCTTGTTGGATCGCCGGCAAGAGCAAGGCGATCAAAACGCCAATGATGGCAATTACCACCAAGAGCTCGACGAGGGTGAAACCTCTGTTCCTAGAACGAGTGATCACAGATCACCTCCATTAAGAGAAAAAATATAAGAAAACAGTTGCGGCGACCATCGCCGCGCGATACTCCAAAAGAAAAAAGATTAGGCCCGATTTTTGTTGGCATCCGGCTAGAGATGCCAACGCCCTTGATTGTAGTGGTTTCGGTGTTTTTTTGTCAAACCAATTATTAACAATCCGCCCGCCCTTATTGGCGGTATGGCCGGTCCCCGGGGCTAAACGGATTATGGAGGAGCGGCAGTTTGGGCGGTGTTTTTGGGCGGCAGGGCCGACGGCCAATGCGAGACGCAACACTAGGGCCATCGAATGGTTGAGAAGCAGAGCTTCGGGAAAGGTGCGTCCCCGAGCCGGAGCTTGGGAACGAGGTGTAGGGGCGAAGCTTGGGAACGAGGTGTCGAAATTTTCCGGTCGGGAAGCAAGGTTTTTATGTAGCCCAGGCGTTTACGCCTGGGACTAAAGCCAATGCCGATGTGTCTTTTTTTGGGTATCTCGGCCCCTTAAGCGGCGGAGATACCCAAAAAAAGATGGGTTCTCTACGATTCATTTTCCCAGGCGTAAACGCCTGGGCTAGTTAAAAAACGTTTCTAAACGCCTGGCTAGTTAAAAAACAAGCGTAGTCCACCTCGGCTAGACAAATTCTCCATGAAATAAACGCCAGGGATAGAAAAATTCCCCGGCATGGACATGGGTTAGACAGAATACCCCGGGCATGGGATTTGAATACTATTCTTTGTTGGTTTTTTCCTGTTTTTTCCGGATTTTTTCACCCCTTTTTGATGCTGGTGGAATTAGTATGGATAGAGAGATAGCAAGATTGCTTTTCCAAGCAAATCCGGTAGGCGGCACATGGACTCGTCCAAGGAAAGAACCGGCGGATTCATCGACCTTTTTCTGAAGGCGGAGCCACGGGTCTATGCTTATATCCGCTCGCAGATTGCACATCGTGCGGATGCGGAGGATGTGCTTCAGGACACGGCCGCCACGCTCTGGTCGAAATTTGACACCTTTACGCCCGACAGCGACTTTCTGGCCTGGGCCTATCAGGTAGCCCGATTCAAGGTTCAGCAGCATCACGCCCGGCAGACGCGACGGCGTTGTTTGTTTTCGCGGGCGTTTGTGGATCTGGTCGCCACGCAGGCCGAGCGCATGAAGGATGATCTGGGCGATTTGGAAGAATATCTGGCCGAATGCATGAAACGGTTGCCCGACGCGGATCGCGAAGTGGTGCAGCGTTGCTATGGCACCGATTCGACGGTGGCCTCGGTAGCCGATCAACTGGGCCGGTCGGTCAACACGATCAAGAGCGTGTTGAAGCGTGCGCGGCTTAGCTTATACGAATGCATCCAACGTGCCGTGGGCAGGGAGAAGAGGCAATGAGCACTTCGTCTCCCATCCATGCTGAATTGGCCGACTTGCTCGAGGCGTTGTGCCTGGACGAGCTTTCGCCGGCAGATGCCGAGCGTTTGGAAGAGCTGGTGGAATCAAATGAGGAAGCATGCCGGCATTATGTGACGTTCATGCATTTTCATGCCTTGGCCGAGCGTTTTTGCGGGGCCGACGTTGCGCACGAGGCGAAGTTGCTCGAAGAACGGCTGGCATCGCAAGCCGACGCGGTTCCCGCTGCCGCGCCCGTTGCGGCGGCACCGGTTTTGGGGATTTTCGGCGAATCGTGGCCAGGGGCGACGAGTTATTTTGCCTAAGGCTGGCCGCTGGCCTATCTGATGGCGACGTTATTTATCGGCGTGGGCATTTGGATCAGTTCGTTGATTCCGGTGTCGCACGGTGTTTACGTGGCGAAGAAATCGTCGGCGTTGCCCTCGATCAGAACGCCGCTTGAATCGGAGTTGGTCCAAGTAGGGCGGATTACCGGCATGGCCGATTGCCAATGGTCGAAAGACGGCCGCCCGCCCGCCGGATTTGATGCTGTTCTTCTAGGGCGGCAGTTCAAGCTGGACGCCGGTTTGTTGGAAATCACGTATGACACCGGCGCGAGGGTGATTATCGAGGGGCCCGCCACATTCACGGCGGAATCACGCGACGGCGGATTTTTGGCGGTCGGCAAGCTGACGGCGAGATTAGAGAAGAAGGGGTCAGGGGTCAAGGGTCAGCCATCAGTGGCTAGTGGCCAGTGGCTAGTGGCTGGTGAAGAGGGGGCTAAATCCCGAAATCCCGAAATCTCGAAATCCCAAATTTCTAGCTCCTCTGCCGTCTTCACGATAAAAACTCCCACGGCAAGTGTGGTTGACTTGGGCACGGAGTTCGGCGTCGAGGTGCTTGCAAGCGGAGAAACGGTTGCGAAGGTATTCGAGGGGAAAGTTCGTATGATTGGCTTGGGGCAGGCCGATCATCCCATTGAACGAACCATGACGGCTGGACAGGCGGCACGATTTGTCGCAGGTTCGGGCATGACAGACATTTCGCAAGACAGCAGCAAGCAGTTTGTCCGCGAAATGCCGCGATCGAAGTTGACGCCCAAGATTATTGCTCCGCCGGCCGAGTTGATCGGTACGGTGGATTACAGCGAAACATGGTCGGCCAATTCGCCGACGCGAGCGGGGAGTTACATGCTGCTCGTTACGCCGGAGTCGCGTTGGATTGAAAATTGTTACAACAATCCGCCACGTTCGTGGGTATTCAGTTCAGAGCCCGCGATGACGACGTGCCCGCTGGATAATTCGCCGGATCCGTGGCCTGGGTATCAAGCTCCGGGCTCGAAGGATGGTTTCTTGGAATGCGGCTATGGAAGCTTCTATTATGGCTTCGAATACGGATTGCGCGACGATTTCATCGTGCAGTTCGATGCGGTGCAGACGGAAGACCGCGTGAACATTACCATCGGCGACCGTCCGGCCACGATCGGGGATCAGCCGGAAGAGCTGAAGAAGCCGATGCCGTTGGTTTCGGTGTTCTTCCGGGCGCCGGGTACGATTTACCCCGAGATCGGCATTTATACGCCGGCCAAGGGCGAGGTGGAAACCGGCATTCGTTCGGGCATTGCGAAGCCTTATCAATGGCATAACTACGCGGTTCGCATCAATCTTCGCGAGAAACGATTCGGCGTTTGGGTTGATCGACGGTATCTCGGCGCGATCGACTTGACCGGCATCACACGAAATATGGAGAAGAGCGGCAAGCGTTCGTGGGCGGATCTGCCCTGGAGCAATCAGTTTGTGACGATTGGCGCTGCGGGCAGTAGCCGTGTATGGAGCGATAATTTCCGCATCGGTTCGCCCAGCGAGACCAACTGGCCGGCGGCAGAGAAAGCGTCTGCCGCGACGTCTTCGTTGCAGCAAGAGAAAGGAGGACCAAAATAGCGGTTAGTGGCTGACCAGCCCTCACCCTAACCTTCTCCCAAAGGGAGAGGGGACCAGTGTTTGTAGCCGACGGTGAAGGTCGGCGGCGGCAAAGACGGAAAGAAGCAAGGCGACAGTATTATTCGTTTATCACTTGTCCTTCAGGAGGTGTGTTATGAAGTTGAGGCGATTTTTAGCGGCAGCAACCTTGCTGGCAGCGTGTGGGCTATTATGCTCGCCGCTTTCGGCCGTTGCCGCCACGTGGACCGGCACCGCGGGTGACGGACTTTGGGCAACGGGAACCAACTGGGACACCGGCACGGTGCCGACAACCAGCGACAACGTAGGCATCAGCACCACCAGCACCATTGATTTGGGTGGAGCTACGGGAAATGCAAACAGCCTCTATGTCGCCGGCGGGGCTACGCTTACGAACGGCTCGCTGTACTTTACAGGCAACATGCATGTTTCCTCGGGCACGATCAATGTGAGTCTGTCGAATGCCGGCGGATCCACGGGTCGCCTTTGGACCGACGGCGGCGCCGTCTACCTCGGCGGCGAAAACAACATTACTTATGGTGACGGCTATGCCACGATTATCGGCAACGGCGCAGCCAGCACGGTACTTCTGAACAGCGCCAACGCCCTGAATGCCGCCGGCCAGTGGACCGACGTTTATACGGGCACACTCGACTTCAATGGTCAAACCAACGTTCGCTCGGGCGGGATCCGCCTTATGGCCGGCTCGGTATCCGCCTTGGCCAACAACAGCGCCACCGCAGCTTCGACCGGCACGACGGTATTGGTCACCAACGGCTCCACCATCGGCGGATCGGGTGATCTGACCCTCAGCGGCGTCGTGGGCAATCAAGGCAGCGACAACATTTTGAGCAAAGTCGGGTCGGGCAAGCTGACCCTTTCCGGCGCGAACACCTATAGCGGCGGCACACTTATCAACGGCGGCTTGCTGCAATTCGACAACACCAGCGCTGTGCCTGCTTCGGGAATCATCACGATCAACAACGGCGGCGCGTTGGTCTCTGCCGGAGCCTACAACGTGGTTAATGATTGGCTCGGCACCGGCAAGATCGCCGCGGCTTCGGCCGGCGCAATCGCCATTGCCGCCGACAGCAGCGAAGGCGTCAATTTCACCGGGTTCGACAATCTGTCGCTTGGCGCTGCCGGCAACTATGCCTATAGCGGCGCGATTACGGTCGGTGCAAACGGCTATCGACTGGGCGGCGGCACCGGCACGCTGACCGTCAGCAGCGTTCTGGCCGACCAAAACAGCACGGCCACCAACACGACGATCACCGGCAACACGGTTCTCACGGGCACGAACACCTTTACCGGCACGTTGACCGTGGCACAAGGAACCTTGAGCGTTGCTTCGTGGGGTGTCAACGGCTCTGCCAGTGTCATCGGCAATAGCTCCAACAACGTTGTACTGGGCGGAACCGCAACGAACGGAACCATCAAGTATACGGGAGCGCCTGTAGGGACCATTGATAACGCACGAGGCATCACGTTGGCAGCGGGC
>CAZNMP010000146.1:0-7197 GCA_964573875.1 uncultured Planctomycetaceae bacterium
CATGCGTTTGCGCAATTCGGAAACGCCGGCTTCCGTAACCTTGCCGTCTTGCACGTATTTCGCGTCGGTCAAGATGTCCTCTGGGAACAATTCGCCGCGGGGGATCTTGATGTTGAACGACTTTTCCAGACGAAAAACGATGTCCAAGAAGTCGATCGACTCGGCGCCAAGGTCTCCCACGAGCGTGGCTTCCGGCGTAACGTCTTCCTCATCAACGCCCAAGGCATCGACCAACGCGGCTTGAATTTTTTCGAAAACTTCTTCCTTCGTGGGCATAACGATCAAACCTCCCAAACCAAATGTGTAAATCCCATTGACGGTCAGAATTGTGATGCAACCAAACCGGCCGACGAACGATCGACTTCGCGCCGAAAACGGCGACTTCTAGTTACAAAACCCTGCTGAACGTCAAAAACAATTGAACGATGAAAAACGGTATTCTTAATATCCGCCCAAACTCAAGCCGCCATCGACCCGCAGCACTTGCCCGGTGAGGTAGGCGGCGTCGTCGCTGGCTAAAAAGGCCACGGCCGAGGCGATTTCCTCGGGTTGGCCGATTCGCTTCATGGGTATCATTTTTTTGATCTGATCGCCGGCAATGCCGCGAACCACTTGGCTCATGTCGGTTTCGATCATGCCTGGGGCAATGGCGTTGACGCGCACGTTGCGAGGGGCCAATTCCTTGGCCAGAGACCGGGTCAATCCGTTGATGCCGCCCTTGCTGGCAGCGTAGTTGACTTGTCCCCGCGCGGCGAACTCGGCGGCGGTGCTCGAAAGATTCACGATGCTACCCTTGCGGGTCATCATCATCGGTTGCGTGACAGCGTGGCAATAGTTGAATGTTCCGCCGAGGTTGGTGTCGATCACCTCGCGCCACTGTTCTTGCGTCATGGCACCCAGGAGTCCATCATGAACAATACCTGCCGAGTTGACCAAGACGTCGATCTTGCCCCACTCCTCGAACAGTTGATCGACAATCTGATGAGCGCGCTGCAAATCGCGAACGTCGGCTTGCAAGGCGCGGACATCGCCCGAGGCGGCTTTCAACTCGGCTACCAACGATTCGGCGGCCTGTTGGTTGTTGCAGTACAGAAAGGCGACCTTCGCGCCTTCGGCCGCCAAGCGAGCAACGCAGGCTCGGCCGATGCCGCGGCTCCCGCCGGTAACGATAGCTGTTTTTCCTTCAAATCTCATGGGCAATCGCTAGGTTGGGGATGATGTGATATTTTCTCGATGGGGTTGGTATAACAAGGCCAACTGATCTCGCAGATCTTTCCGCGTGGCCTCGTCGGTCCACGCTAGTTGCGGATCTTTATCAGCCAGGTTGTAACAGGCCAACGTCAATCGGGCGTTCAAGATAATTCGACCGCCGACCGTTCCGTAAGCCTTCAGCTTCACCTCTTTATCATCGAACTTCAAAACCTCGGCCGTTACCGCCAAAGTTTGGCCGGGCTCAATAAACTGCGCATATTTTACGTTGTTGGCTTGCTTCAGCACAACCATGCTGTGTGCAAAGTCTTCGCTCACTCGGACCAACCAAGCCCCCGCTTGCGTGAGCGCTTCGAGCATCAGCACGCCGGGCATGACCGGAAAGTGCGGAAAATGGTCGGCCAAGTATTCCTCGGTCATCGTCAACGACTTTACCGCCGTGATATGCACACACGGTTCCAGCTCGACGATGCGATCAAGTAACGTAAATCGCATGGGACCTTCGGAAGAATAATGGGCTTGGGCAATATGCCCTGCATCGGGAAATCCAAACCAACCAGTATATCGGCCGGGGGATTAGTCTACAACCGCAGAAGATATTGGCTTTCGGAATTTCCAACCCAGACTCTTGCCACTGTTTTTGCGAAAAAAACTGCCATTATGGCAGCTTTTGCGGGCTGGCATAGACCACCCGGATGTCATAAATACTTGCCATATAATGACTAAGGGATACATGACAAGTATTTGGCACGAACTTTGCAAAGTATCATTTTAGATGAAATCAATTCAAACAAGAATTCAAAGAAGACCATTAGGAGGGTAAATCATGACATTAGTCTATCGAAACTCACGGCGGCCACTCCACCAATTGCGCGACGAAATGGATCGGCTTTGGACCGGATTCTTCGGTCCAACGGCGGAGGGATTATTGTCGCCGGTCTTTCATGGCCAGCCGGCCGCGAACATCTGGGAACGGGACGACGCTCTGTTGGTCGAAATGGAAGTGCCGGGAGTGAAGAACGAGCAGATCGACATCAGCGTCGCCGGCGATGAATTGTCGGTCAAGATTAATCGGCCCGAGATTGAGCAGGAAGGGGTGACGTATCACCGGCGCGAGCGGCCGGTCGGTGTGATGACACGGCTGTTGCGACTCCCCATCGAAGTCAACTCCGAGAAAGTCGAAGCGGAACTGCACGACGGCGTATTGAAGATTACGCTGCCGAAGGCGGAAAGCGCGAAACCTCGAAAAATCAACGTTGCTACTGCATAAGCAAGAAAGGAACAAACATCATGGATCAAGAAGTCAATTTAACGAAGACTGCCGCGGAACAGACTTCGGCGGCCGAGCAAACCCGTTGCGGCTATTGCTACCGTCCGAATGTCGATATCGTCGAGCGAGCCGATGAGTTGTTGGTTTTAGCCGACGTGCCCGGCGCTAAGAGCGATGCCATTGATATTGATTTTGAAGACGGCACGCTGGAAATCCGCGCGCCGGTCGCAAAGTGCGAATGCGAAAGCGCCACCTGTCTGACGCATGAGTACGGCGTCGGCGATTATTACCGAAGTTTCCGGGTAAGCGAAGCCGTGGATGCCGCGAAAATCTCGGCGGAATACGCCGACGGCGTTCTGACGCTTCATTTGCCGAAGGCCGAGGCCCTGAAGCCGAGGAAGATTGCCGTAAGCGCCAAGTAACTTCAAACAATAACAGAAAGGGGAGGTAAACCATGAATCTCATTCCTTGGAAGAACAAACAGCCTGAGAGTGTACGGAGCGATCTCTCGCCGGTGTTGGCCTTGCGGGGCGAAATGGAACGGCTTTTCGATTCCTTCTTCCGTGAGCCCTTGGGTGCTCTGGATTTGCCACACTGGACTGCCGGCGGTTGGTCGCCGGCGATCGACGTTGCCGAGAACGACACGGAACTAACGGTTCGCGCGGAATTGCCGGGCATGGATCCGAAGGATTTGGATGTCGCGATCAGCGGCAACCAGTTGATCCTCAGCGGCGAGAAGAAGGAGTCGAGCGAGCAGAAGGAGAAGGATTTCTACCAGAGCGAAACTCGTTACGGCTCGTTCCGACGCACGGTCGCGCTGCCCGAGGGGATTGACGAAGATAAAGTCGATGCCCAATTCTCGAACGGCGTATTGACGTTGCACTTGCCGAAGACTGCCCAGGCCGCCACGAAGCGGATCGAGGTCAAGGCGAAGTAGCCGGGCGTCCAATTCGCAGGCAAGGGACCATGCCGAATGTCGCAATTGGAATGACGAATGGATTTCGATATTCGGCATTCCCCTGCCATGCTGGCGTTCTTGCCCCATTTCGGGTACATTGGAAATGCTTGATTTTCAATAGACCCGAGCGATGAAGGGAGCATGAGCGATGCCGTGCCGAGGAGTCCGCGGGGCAACGACCGTGGAGAGCAATAGTCCGGAGGAGATTCTGAAGGCCACGCGCCAGTTGTTGGCCCTTTTAATCCGCCAAAATGGCATCCAACCGGAAGACGTGACGAGTGCGATCTTTTCGACCACCACGGATCTCGATGCAGAGTTTCCGGCCCTGGCTGCACGGCAATTAGGCTGGATCGATGTGGCGTTGATGTGCGTGCATGAGCTGGACGTGCCCGGTTCGTTGCGTCACTGCATTCGCATCCTTTTGCACTGGAACACCGACAAGCCGTCGAACGAACTCGTGCATGTCTACATTAAGGAGGCCGCTAATCTTCGGCCCGACCGCTCCAAACTGCCGCCGGTCGATTGGAAAGAGCTTGAAGACTGGATTGCCGAACACAGCAGCGAAGCGGCAAGACCGATCCGCAAGTAATACGGTCTCCAATTCAAGCTTGCGAGTCTGTTTTCCAAAAGGAGCTTGTTTCCCCGCAGGGTAAACAGGCGGTGATAGGCAGGTTGGAATTGGCATAAAACAATCTAAGAAAACCACATCCCGGGGCGCCACGAAGTTGCGAGGTGTTTTCATGTGTGCGTCTGAACGTTCCGTCGGCGACGATGGTGCGGATACCTTGGCTGATACGCTGCGTCTCTCCTTGATATCGGGCGTGGGGCCGAGGATTCGCAAGGCTTTGATCGAGCGGTTTGGATCCGCTCGCGCGGCGTTGCGGGCCGCGCCCAGCGAATTGCGCGGCGTTCACGGCATCGGCGAGAAGCTTACGCATAAAATCGTGGAAGCCGACCGCGAGATCGATGTGGAAGCCGAGATTGCCCTATGCCAGGAGCATGGCATCGACATTTTGACGGAGGATCGCTCTGATTATCCGCGGCCATTGCGCGAAATACACGATCCGCCCGGCGTTTTGTTCATGCGCGGTGAGTTGAAACCGAACGACGCCCTGGCAGTGGGAATCGTCGGCACGCGACACGGCACGCAATACGGACTGCGGCAAGCTGAACGACTTGCCGGCTCGTTGGCCCGGGCCGGTTTGACGATCATCAGCGGTTTGGCGCGTGGAATCGACGCGGCGGCCCATCGCGGTGCAATGGCTGCGGGCGGTCGAACGATCGGCGTGTTGGCCAGCGGCGTGATGAACATCTACCCGCCCGAACACGACCGTTTGGCCGACGAAGTTGCTTCACACGGTGCGCTGATTAGCGAATCGCCGCCGCATGCGGCACCGCTTTCGGGTACATTTCCCCAGCGTAACCGCATCATCAGCGGCATGTCGCTCGGCATTATCGTGGTCGAGGCCGCCGAACGCAGCGGTGCGCTGATCACGGCCCGCCATGCAATGGAACAAGGGCGCGAGGTGTTCGCCGTGCCAGGCAATGTCGATAGCCGCACGTCGCGCGGCTGTCATCAATTGATCCGCGACGGAGCCAGGCTCGTGGAATCGGCCGACGACGTATTGGAAGAGCTTGGTCCGCTGGTCGAATCCGTTCCCCGGGATGACGGCCAAGTGATCCACCATCCCGCCGAACTGCTGTTGAACGAATTGGAGCAGCAAGTGCTGTCGGCCATCAGCGGCGAGGCAACGCCAATCGACCGGATCGTTGCCCAAACAGGCCTTCCCGTGCCCCAAGTGCTTTCGACCTTAAGTGCGCTCGAGATGCGGCGTTTGATTCGCCGTCTGAGCGGCACCACGGTCGCAAGGCCGTAGCGGTCCAACGAATCGGCCGCAAAATGCCGATCGTGAAGATCAAATTGGGCGGGAATTTGCCTGGAATCATCCTATTAAAAGCATAGCTCCACATCTTCCAGGGCGACTCGCCCGAGAATGGATGTCTTGGGCGTATCTTCTTTGCTGCCAAAGGGTTGCTCTTTCTGGTCCTCGGCAAATGTTCTCCCCCGTCCCGGTGCTGCGAAAACCGAGCAGATTTTTTGTACAGAAACCGCCGGGACGTGGAATTAAGATAGAGGAATGTTCTTAGACCATTGCAATTCAAACCTGCGAGTCACCGCCTGTTTACCCTACGTGAAAACAGGCTGCTTCCGGAAAATGGACACGTAAGTTTGAGTCGGAAGCGGTATTTGGGGGGTGTGCATTTATGGACCGCGACTCCGTAGTACGACTGTTGGTAAGCGAGCGGCTGAAGTTGCTTGCCTCGATTCGTGCGATGGTTCGCGATGAGCACTTGGCCGAGGACATTCTGCAAGACGTTTCGATCGTGGCGGTGAACAAATGCGAGGAAATCCGCGACGCGAGCGTCTTTACCGCCTGGGCCCGACAAACGGCACGCAATAAGGCGATGCATCTCTTACGTGACCGGAAAAATGCCCCGGTCGTTTTGGATGAGCATACGCTGGCGCTGTTGGAGCCCTACTGGCCGGTCTATGATCCTCCGGCCTCGGATGATTTGAATCGGTTTTTGCGCGAGTGTTTGGAGCAGCTTAGCGCCGACGCCCGGGAGCTGGTTCGCATGCGTCACCAGGAAAATAAGAGCGGGGCCATGATGGCCGAGATGTTGGGCCGCCCGGTGAATACGGTGTATGTGACGCTGAGTCGCGCTTACAAGCGGCTCGGCGAATGTATTCAAAAACAGATGAAACGACATCAGGAGGGCGGCGATGATTGAGCGTAACGCAGCCTTCGGATGTTCGGATGCCAAGTTTGATGCCTTGGCCGTTCGCTATCTGGACGGCTCGGCCACGGTTGAAGAAGTTGGGCTGCTGGAATCGCACTTAGATTCCGAGCCGGTCCTGCGCGAGCGGTTTGCTACGTTGTGCGTTGTGATGACGGGTCTGGACGAGGTTTTCGCGCTGCCACCCTTGCATGGCAATGGCGAGAGAGAGCCTGAAATTCCCGTTCTGCCGGTCGAAAGCTCGTTGCCGGTTCTCGGGTTCCTCGGCAGCGCATGGCAAGGCACGGTCGGCTTCTTCTCGCAGGAAATTCCATTTTCTCTGCTTATCGCTTCCGTGGTAACAGGGCTTGGCCTTTTGTTCGGCTCGATGGTTTATGTGACACACCATACGCAATTGGCCGATAGCGTTTCGCCCTCGTCGCCGTCGTCGGCCGTTCCCCTGGATCGAAAGAAGGCTGCCTTGGATAGCAAATATGTCGGTCGTGTGACCGGCATGGCAAATTGCAGATGGGAAGAGGGGCCAGGGGTCAGGGGGCAGGGGTCAGGGAACACGAATCGATGGGCGAGCTTAAATCCCAAATCGCTGATTGCCCTGGGCGACAAGTTTGCGATTGCCTCGGGATTGTTGGAAATCACTTATGATACCGGCGCTAAGGTGATTTTGCAGGGGCCTGTGGTGTATGAAGTCGATTCCCGCGACGGAGGTTTTTTGTCGATTGGCAAACTGACGGCCAAATTAGAGAAGAAGGGAGAGAGGAGAGAGGAGAGGTCAGGGGTCAGGAGCCAGGGGTCAGAGAAAGTGGCTAGGGGCCAGTGGCTAGTGGCTAGTGAAGCAAATCCCAAATCCCGAAATCCCGAAATCCCAAAATCCCCAACGTCTAGCCCCCAACCCACCCTCACCCTAGTCCTCTCCCAAAGGGAGAGGGGACCAGACACTAATCCCCAATCCCTAATCCCTAAT
>CAZNMP010000147.1:0-7150 GCA_964573875.1 uncultured Planctomycetaceae bacterium
CCCAATTCGATAGCGATAGTCAACCGCACCATAGCCGGTGCTGTCGGCCGTATTGCTCGTATTGCCGACATCGACAAAGTCCATCGAGATCGTCGTGGCGCCATGAGTAATCGTATCGGCCGCCGCCACGGAGGCTGTCATCGCAATAAGCAGGGACAGCGGTAATAATTGTAATGTAACTTTCACTATCAACTCCTTGAAAATATGCATCGTTAAGTAGATTAGATGAATATAACGCATGAATCTCTGAACGAGTGTTGTGAGGTTATTCCTTGGTGGTGTTGCGTTTGGGACTGGAAATGTCGGATTTACTACTATTTATGCTTCCGCCAGGCGTAGGCCAACAGGCCGATGATACCGGATGCCATTAGCATAAACGAAGATGGTTCGGGGATGCCTGATACCGTGAAAGTAACGACGGAATCGTCGTACCAGAAATCCGTTGTTGTGTCTTTGTAGCTTGGACCTAACTGCAAGTACAGCATCTTGCCATAAGCGATCGATACTGTGCCTTCGATGGTCCCGCTAGAAGTGGTCCCAACGCCTGATTCCAAGGGCAAGCCGACTTCATCGCCCTCTCGATACAACGCATAGGTAATTTCACCCGACACCAGTTTTGAAATCGAAAAGCTGTAGTCTACATCTACTGTTCCTGCTAGAGGACTCTTCCAACCGATGACCGCCGCTTCAGTGGCTTCACCGGGAAGGACATACAAGCCGTTTGTGTAGTTTGCACTCTTACCGATGAAAGGAACACTGGTTGCATCTTGCCATCCGGTGGATGCAGCAAAGCCACAATACCCATAAGTGCCCATCGGTGAATAACTGGAATTCGCTCCCTCCGAAACAGTCAGATACTGCCAGACATCGGTTGCGGAATTACTTGTTGTGTTGTATTGGCTGTATGCGTCCCAGACCGTGGCTTGCGCCGTATGAGTTCCGACAATCATAACCATCCCAAAAACGATTGTTTGTAGAACGCCGCGAACTGACATGAGAAGACTCCTGTAAAAAGATTGTAAAAAAACAACTTCGCACGCTCTCCTCTCCGTAACTCCCTATCACGCCATAGACGACCCTCCTGTCTGGTATGGTTCCAAAGATCCGATCTGAAAGTTATGGTTCCACTGCGAAATCAAAGGTATTCGTACAGCCTTGCTGCACCTCTACGGTCAGTTCCGAGCCGATGTTGTACTTCGCGGGAATTCGTTCCTTCGGCAGAGGATTCGGCCCCGGCTTGAAGACAATCTTCTCGGGCCAGTAGATGCGGACGCGATATTTGCCGGGCGCAAGGCCTTTTTCGGCGGGAATGGAATATCGCCCGCCATGAATCACGGCTCCGGAGCTTGAGGACCGATCGCCCGCGAGCGATGCAAATTGGATGTGTCCGCCATCTACCGGTTGACGCGCCAGCGATACGGAACCGCCGAGCGAGCAACGGCCATCTTGTCCGCGACCACAGCCTGCGACAATCAGCAGCAACACTGCGGCAAGTTGCCGTTTTCTATAGGTTGTCATAGCTCCCTCCCATGACAATTCGCATTTTCATGGTCTGCCATCACGGTTTCAGCACATTCTTCTAGTATGGCTGCCGATGCAATTATTGCCATAGCCGGAATGGTCATCTCATGTGTATTTTGTCCATGTGTGTCGCGCCCTAGTTGCACAGCCGATTCGATAAGGTAATGTTGTGTGTACGTCACTATGGCACGGAATTCCCAGTAAAACCGTAATAATTCCATGTGCAATTTGGGCTAAACAGGTGAACCATGTCCATGAAATGGAAAACCGGTGAAATCCTCCGTCAGACGGCCGCTCACCCCCTTGGCCGCATTACTTTAGCCGGTTTAATTATCGACGAACAAACGATCCGGCCGATGCCGATGCGCTTTTGGGACACGTTTGCCATTGTGTATGTGCTCGATGGCCGCGCAAGGTTTCATGATGAAACAGGCCTGAGCTTGCCCATGCGTCCCGGCGATCTGTTGTTGATGTTTCCAGGCCACGGCTATCACTACGATATCGACTCACGATATCCCTGGAGCGAATTTGCCCTGCATTTTCAGGGGCCGGTTTTTGACCTTTGGCGCGAATTGAAGATATTGGATCCTGCCAGACCGATCTATCACCTGAAGCCGATCGAACACTGGATGGAACGTTTCGAGCAACTGGTTCAGCAACGTCAGACGCGCCGCCCAAGCAACATACTGAAACAGATTTGTCAGTGGCAGATGCTATTGGCGGACATTCTGACCGAAGGCCGACGCAGCAAGAACCAACGTCCTAAAAATCTATGGCTAAGCCAAGCCGCGGCGCTGCTGGACAAGCAACCGCTTGCAATGCCGATTGATTGGCAAGCAGTCTCCGAGCAAATGGGGCTTTCCTACGGCCGATTCCGAAAGAACTTTGCGCAGGCCGCGGGAACATCACCGGCCAAGTATGTAATGGCTCGACGTTTGGAAATGGCCTGCAAAATGCTCGAAGACCGCAAACTCGGCCTAAAAGAAATCGCCCGAACTTGCGGCTTTTGCGATGCCTTTCAGTTCAGCAAGCAATTCAAAAAAGGTCTCCGGCTGACTCCCACGGAATACCGTCAGCGTAAGCTTCGCGGTCCCTAAACTGCACATTAGCGATGAAGAATATCTTCACAGCGTTGCGCTACACGGCTTTGGCGCACGCCATGATCGTCATGGCTGCGATCAGCAGCAAAATAGCCGCGTAAATTTGCCGCCGAGGCGTGCCTTCCACGCCGCGCCATTCGCCGGTTAAAAAGCCGAGGAACTGGCCGCCCAAGATGAGCGTGCCTTGCACCAGTCCCCAACCGACGGAAGCGCCCAGGGGCCCGAGCAAAAGCATTCCTTGTCCTAATAATGCGCTAGGAGCGAAGAAAAGCACTCCATAGATGACGGACAATCCGATTTCGCCGGGATGTGCGATCAAGAGTCCCCAAGATTTGTTGCGCGTCATTAGCAAAGCGGGATACAAAACATTCGGCAATGCCGCGCCCAGCAAAGCAATGGCCCAAACGGCGATCCCTGCCGGAAAATCGGCTGCGCCGTGTGTTTTCATCGCCTGAATAATCGTGTCTTGGCTATAGGTAAACGCAAATCCCCAGCCGACCGAAAGAACTCCGGCCAACACGACCATGACCAACCCGACGGCAAATGTGCCCGATGGTTTTGTCGATGTTGCTTGTTGCCGTTTTTCGCGGCCTGCGCCTGCCAACGAGGCGAACACCACGCCGACGACCATCACCACCACGCCGACAAGCACGATTGCGCCGGGGGTCGAAAACAAATCAGGGGCCTGTTGGAATACGCCCGACGCCTTGAAGATCATCGGTACGATTACCCCGACCGCCGCGCCGACGGAACAGAGGATGCCGTAGGTCAAGCTGACTCCGATTCGCACGAAGCACAGCATCGCCAGGATTTGAGCGATTCCCCAACAAAAGGCAAACAAGTTGGCTTTTACGAGCACAAAAACCTCAACTTCGCCGAGAGCAGCGAACGGTTGAGGACATCCCCATAAAGTGATCGCCCACGGCAAAACAATCAAGGCGGTGAGCATCGAGATGAACGCGAAATGCTCATACTGGAAATGCCGCAGCAGTTTCAACGGCCAGGGGCTTGTGCCCATGATCAGGCCGGCGAAAACGATGGCGATAATCCCTGGCAACAGCGTTTCTGGCATCACTCCTCCCAGTATTTCGCCCCGGGCAGACTTCCGTCCATCACATAACCGCCGTCAATCGTCAGATCCTGGCCGGTCATGTACCTCGCATCGTCGCTGGCCAAGAAGACGACGCCGGCGGCAATCCACGCGGCCTCGGCAATCTCCTTGAGCGACACTCGCTCGAACAGCGCTCGTTTTACCGACTCGGTGTACATCGGCACGGTCAGTTCCGTGAATGTGGCGCCCGGGCGAACGAAATTCACCGTGACTTTGTGGGGCGCCAACTCGGTGGCCAATGTGCGGCAGAAGGCCTCGATGCCGCCCTTGGCCGCCGTGTAATGGCCGCAGTTCGGTTCGCTCAACACCGCATGAATGCTCGATATGGCGATGATCCGACCGCCGCGCCGCTGGGCAACCATCCTTCGAGCCGCTTGCTGCGAACAAAGGAATACGCTTTTAAGATTATTGCGAATAATGAAGTCCCAATCTTCCTCCAGCATATTCACGATCGGCGACTGCCGGATCAACCCCGCGTTATTCACAAGAATGTCGAGCCCTCCCAATCGCTGCTCGGCTTCATTAAAGGCTCTGGCAACCTGATCGGAAAAACCAACGTCGCAAGCGACGGCGTAGGCTTTGCCGCCCAGCTTGGCAACCTCATCCACGGCTTTTTGGGCCTTTTCGAGGTGCAAATCAAAAATGGCCACCTCGGCCCCTTCACGGATGAATGCCTCGACAATGGCGCGCCCGATGCCGGCTGCTCCGCCGGTAACAATGGCTTTTTTACCTTGCAGCCTCATGGCTAGATCCCCGGGGTAAATGGACAACGAGGAAGAAGATAACGCATTATGCATAATCCTAGGCAATTCGTCAAGCTGAAATGCCAAGAAATCGGTTATTTCGCAAATAGAGCCGATTCGGCCGATTGGGCAGCGCGGTCGATGTGATTTCCCATTAACGCGGCGGCCGCATCCCCATCGCCGGCCAGCAACGCTTCCACAATCGCCACATGCTCTTCAAAAGCTTGGTGGGCCGCATGTCGCTCGTTACCGACTACATCGCGCAAGACTTGCACCAAGGTATCGTAACGCCGAATTTCTTCGGCCAGTCGAGCGTTATTGCATCCCGCCGCGATCAAGGTATGCAAATTGCGGTCGGCCGCCTGCTCCAATTCGAGCCATTCCTTGCCCCGAGCCTTTTCCGAGATCTCCTGCAAATTTTGCCGCATTTCAGCAAGTTTGGCGGGATCGATTTTGCCGCAGGCCATTCGGGTCGCCGCCGTCTCTAAAATCTTCCGCAACTGGAAAATCTCGCGAAGTTGCTCGCGTCCAAAGGGTTTAACCACCGCCCCACGATTATGGGAAAACTGGACCACGCCGCTCGCTTCCAATTCGAGCAACGATTCGCGGATGGGGGTCGAACTCAGCCCGAAACGCTCGGCAAGATTCATGACGATCAATCGAGTGCCTTCCGGCATCTTGCCCTCGAAAATTTCCGTCAACAACCGCTTCACAAGCTCATGCCGCAACGCACCGCGCGATAAAGAATCGTCTTTTTCCGGCAATTTGGCGTTTTTCATCCCGATACAGACCTTATGCAATTTGAAAACAGGCAACTACTGTTATTATAATTGAGGATTATGCATCATGTATAACTTATTCCTGCCCTATCCATCAATCGGCACATAGGGGGGGTGACCTGTTCTTCGTTCTTACGCTCGCCCTAGGTCGCCAATCCGTCGGCCGTCAACTATAATTGCACTATCGAGCAACCGGAACCATTATCCTAGAACCGGGAGCAGTCACCTACAAGAGGGGCTCCATGCCAGACCAGTCTTCGCAAAAAACATCGCCGCCCGCACGCCCGCGACCCAACCCCCTTCTAACTGCCTCAAACGGTTGGATGTTGGTCATTATCGTGGCGTTGGCAGGCGTGCTGTATTTATTCAGCAACCACAGCACCCGCTCTGAAATCAGCTACGGTTTCTTCCGTTATCAATTGGAGAACGACAAGAACATCAAGAGCGTGACGATCCAAGGATCCAAAGTCTACGGCGAATTCAAAAAAGCGCCTGTCGATCCGAATGCCGAAAAAAACCTGGACGGCAATTATGCGGTATTGAGCGACAAGTTCGAGACGACCTTGCCCGAGATGGCGCTTTCCGATCCCTCGCTTGATCGGGTGCTGCGGGAGCAGTTAAAACGCGACTACAAGGTGGTCGAGCCCGTCGATAACACGTTTGCGGTATTGCTGGTTTACATGTTGATTTCGGTAGGGCTCTTCGCGGGCTTATGGTTTTTATTTCACAAAGCCCGCGATTCGTTTTTTTCCGGCGGTTTGACCGGCGGTTTTTCGAAAAGCGGCGCGCGCCGTTACGACGGCGGCGACAAGCCGATCACCTTCGCCGATGTCGCCGGCTTGGAAGGCGTCAAAAACGAATTACAAGAGGTCGTCGAATTTCTCCGCAATCCAGCCAAGTTCCAACGCCTGGGCGCGCGCGTGCCCAAAGGCATTTTGCTGATGGGGCCTCCGGGCACGGGTAAGACCCTGCTCGGCCGCGCTGTGGCCGGCGAGGCCGGAGTGCCGTTCTTCTCGATCAACGGTTCGGAATTCATTCAGATGTTCGTCGGCGTCGGCGCAGGCCGCGTCCGCGATTTGTTCAATACGGCCAAGGAAAATGCGCCGGCCATTCTCTTCATTGATGAAGTGGACGCCGTCGGTCGACATCGTGGAACCGGCGTGGGCGGCGGGCACGATGAACGCGAACAAACGCTCAACCAAATTTTGAGCGAGATGGACGGCTTCACGCAAACAGAGTCGGTCATTGTCATGGCCGCCACGAATCGGCCCGACGTGCTCGATCCGGCGTTGTTGCGTCCCGGGCGGTTCGACCGCCATATCACGGTGGATCGGCCGACCTATAAAGGCCGCTTGGCCATTTTCGAGGTTCACAGCAAGGATGTTCCGTTGGATATCGACGTGGACCTCGAGCGTTTGGCTGCCGGCACCGTGGGACTGACGGGCGCCGATATTCGCAATCTGGTGAACGAAGCCGCGCTGTGGGCCAGCCGCCACGACAAGGATTATGTCGATATGGCCGATTTCGAGTACGCTCGCGATCGAGTGCTGATGGGCGCGAAACGCGAGGATGTCTTGTCGGGCAAAGAGAAGTCGATGACGGCCTATCACGAGTCGGGGCATACGCTGCTGGCTTGGATGGTGGCGGGCATTGACCGCGTCCACAAAGTATCGATCATTCCGCGAGGCCGATCCTTGGGCGCCACGCAATTGCTGCCCGAGGAAGATCGCATGAATATCGGCGAAAGTGAATTGCTCACGCGGCTGCTTTTCCTGCTGGGCGGTCGTGCGGCCGAGAAGCTCGTTTTCGATGAGTACAGCGCGGGGGCCGAGGATGACTTGAACAAAGCCACGCATCTTGCCCGTCGCATGGTAACGCATTGGGGCATGAGCGAAC
>CAZNMP010000148.1:0-5199 GCA_964573875.1 uncultured Planctomycetaceae bacterium
GACGTTCTGGTCGTTCGGGTGCATGATCTTGTGCCCAAACCAGAGTGGGAAAGCCGTTATCACCGCATCAACCAATTCGAGCAGATGCTTAGCGAAGGCGGCACGACCATCGTCAAGGTGTTTCTGCACATCAGCAAGGAGGAACAGCGAAAGCGACTGCAATCGCGGCTGGATGATCCTCAGAAACGTTGGAAATTCAGCAAGGCCGACCTTCAGGAACGCCGCTATTGGGACGACTATCAGCAGGCCTACGAGGCGGTGCTGTCACAATGCAATACGAAATATGCGCCATGGTACGTCGTGCCTGCCAATCGAAAGTGGTATCGCAATTTGGTTATTAGCCGCATATTGCGAAAAACGCTGGAAAAAATGGCCCCGCAGTATCCACCGGCCGAAAAAGGATTGGACCGCATCACGGTCGAATAGCGCCACCCCCTGCTTTACAGCCGCCCCTGTTTTCGATTCAATCGGATTTATTGCAGCTTTGCCAAGGATCGAAAGCCGACCAACGAGTGGGCGGGAAAACGGAAAATAATTGCACAACCAATTCTTGGCAATCGATCCCGAGAAAAGATACATTTCATGAAAAAAAAGAATCCCAACGATCAAAACCGGCTGTATTTGGGCGTGGATATCGGAGGCACGAAGGTGCAAGCCTCCTTGGTGCGTGAATCGGGCGAAATTATCGGCCGCGAAAGGTGCCCTACGCCGCGCAACGCCGGCCCCGAGCATGAAGTGGCCGCCATCGAAAAATGCATGGACGATATGGTTCGCAAGGGCGGAATCAGCCCCAACGACCTGACGGCCATCGGCATCGCGGTGCCAGGCGTCGTCGATCCCGATCGCGGATTGGTCGTTGTCGCCCCCAATATGCAATTGACCGGCGTTGCGATTGGTCCGCTCTTGGAAGCCCGCTTCAAAGCGCCTATCATCATCGGCAACGACGGCAACCTCGGCGCCCTGGGCGAAACGTGGCTCGGCTCGGCGCGCAAGGCTGAAAGCGTGTTGTATATCTGCGTCGGCACGGGCATCGGCAGCGGTTTCGTTCAACACGGCAAACTATGGCGAGGCGATCGTGAATCGGCCGGCGAGATCGGCCACATGATTATGCACATCGACGGCCCCAAATGCGGCTGCGGCAACTGCGGCTGCTTCGAGGCATTGGCCAGCCGCACGGCCATCGAACGCGATATTCGCGATGCTCTGGCCGCCGGCCGCACAAGCGTTCTTACCGAATTGGCTGAAGGCGATCTTTCCGTCATTCGCAGCGGCATGATTCGCAAAGCGCTCGATGTCGGCGACGAACTGGTTACCGGTGTGATGCGACGCGCCGCCGAAGTGCTCGGCTATGCCTGTATCAACGTTCGGCACCTACTCGACCCCGAGGCCATTGTTTTCGGCGGCGGAGTGGTCGAGGCCTGTAGCGATTTCATCATGCCGATCATTGAAAACATCGTCGGCCGCGATCCGCTGCCCGGCGCACGCGAAGGCGGGCGCGTTCTGCTTTCCGCATTAGGCGACGACGCCGTCGTACTGGGCGCCGTTGCCGCCGCTCGGAAGCGAGTTGGGCGCAGCCCCTTCAAAAAGCGGTTTCTTGTGAAACCGGCCTATCCCGAAATCACCCGCATCGGCTTCGGCGAAATTTCGGTCGGCAAAGACACCTACAGCCAGGATATTTTTATCACCGTTAGTGGCAAGGTTAAGGTCCGCGACGAAAGCGTTGCCAAGGGCATCTACGGCTCGGCCCACACCGTCGGCCCCAAGGAATTGGAAAAGGTCTGCAAAGGCGGTCCGGAAATTCTGTTCATCGGCGGCGGCAAGTCGGGCAACGTCGAACTGACAGAGGACGCCCGCCGGTTCCTCTCGCAACGCTCGATCAAGTGCGAAACGCAACCGACCGTGAAGGCCGTCGATAGCTATAACAAATCCAAGCTTCGCAAGGCCGCACTGATGCACATTACGTGCTAAACGGTATTGAATCAATAATCGCCTTAAAATCCGCGGTCGGCCTGGATGTCGGCGAAATCGCGGAGGTGATAATCGATTCGGACGTAGTCCAACACGCGGCATAGCGAACGCAATGCCACGCCCATGCCGTCGGGGCCGCTGAAGCCGCCGAACTGCCCACCGCCTTTTACATGCGGCTCTAAATCCAAGAACACGCCGGGAATTCCACGACGGCGCAACTTTCGCTCGACCGAGGGCAGGATATCCTTGAAATCGCGCAGAATCGCTTCGTGAGCGCCGTCGCCCATGTCGGCCGGCACGAAATGGGCCAAGATATCTTCATTCACCGGGCGGCCCTTTTCCGTCGCCCCGACCGGTGCGCGATAGTCCTTGATGTGCATCCATCCGAGCCCCGGCTTCATGGCCAAATACTGCTCGAACAACTCGGCGGGCGTAAAACCTTGCACCAAGATGTTGGCGGCGTCAAAAATCAACAACATGCCGGGGTGGTTCACCTGCCGATGGATTTCGGCCAATATCTGGCCGGTGCAACCAACGAGATTGGCCTCGACTTCGAGCCCGTAGGTCAGATCGGCTCGGTGGCAAGCTTCGGCGATTTGCCCCAGTTGATCGACGGCCTGGGGAACATACAGCCAAGGATCCTCGCCCTTGGGCGGATAGAACGAAAAACCGCGTATCAGCTTAGCCTCGAACGCATGGGCCAAATCGCAGGCCTTTTTCACGTCGCCGGCCAGGTATTTTTTGAACGGCACGTAGACGTTTTTCGTCTTATCGTCGATATCGCACAGTTTCACCTTGCCCAATGGCGAGCCGATCGACGAAACGTTCAGGCCGTATTCATCTTGAAGATGGCGGACCTTTTGAATCTCGCCCAGCGTGAGCTTCATCACGTTTTTGATGCCGGCCCCAACATCGATGAACCGCAGGCTGTAGTATTGGAGCCCCAATGCGGCAAAAGCGGCGAACTGTTGCTCGGCGGTTTTCTGATTCGCAGCTTCATCAGCAAATCCGGACAGTATCACGCTTGGAAGGTTTGGCATGGCAGCACTTTGGGGTTCAGGGTTCAGAAGTCAGTGATTAGCTTGGCCGCAAGCGGCTTGTTTCGTTCGAGGAAAACAACTGCGTTTAGCTGTTTTTTTCGACGACTACGCTCGTTTTAATGCCGCCTCGCGGAGTAAAAGCCGCCGTGAGCTTTAATCGGCGCGGCTCCAATACAGCCACGAGATCGTCGTAAATGCGATTCGTGACGTTTTCGTAGAAAATGCCTTCGTTGCGGAATTGCTGCAAATAAAACTTCAAGCTCTTCAGTTCCACGCATTTTCGGTCGGGCACGTAGCTGATGGTGATCGTCCCGAAATCGGGCTGGCCGGTTTTGGGACAAACCGACGTAAATTCGGGGCAAACAATCTCGATGGAATAATCCCGGTTGGGATACTGATTGTCAAACGTTTCCAACATGTCGCAAAATCGATCCGCCATCGTTCCCGGCTCCTTTTCTCTGAGTAACTATTGTGGCATGATAAAGGGTTTGCGAATAGGGGGTACACGGAAACTGCCATGAATGGGTCATTAAGTAATTACACGGATCGCCGGGCGGTAATCCTACTTTCCGGGGGGCTCGACTCGACTACTGCCGCCGCCATCGCGCGGCATCAGGGTTTTTCGCTTTATGCCTTGTCGGTAGATTACGGACAGCGGCATCGTTTTGAGCTGGACGCTGCTCGCCGGGTCGCCCAGGCTTTGGGCGTGGTTCGCCACACGGTTTTATCGGTGGATCTTTCGGTGTTCGGCGGCAGCGCTCTGACGGACCATATCGAGGTGCCCAAGGATCGCCCGGCCGAGAAGATGGCGAAAGGCATTCCCGTCACCTATGTGCCTGCCCGCAATACGGTGCTGCTCTCGCTGGCGTTGGCCTTTGCCGAGACAAGCGATGCGGCCGACATTTTTATCGGAGTCAATGCCATTGACTACAGCGGCTATCCCGACTGCCGGCCGGAGTTTATCGAGGCTTTCGCGGCCATGGCCAATTTGGCCACCAAGGCAAGCGTCGAGGGCCGGCTGCGATTCAAAATTCACACGCCCCTGCTGCATTGGAGCAAGGCTGAAATAATTCGACAAGGGACGGCCCTGGGTGTAAACTATAAGCTTACCCACTCGTGTTACGATCCCGATCCCACGGGCATCAGCTGCGGCCATTGCGACGCCTGCCAGTTGCGACTGAAAGGTTTCGCTGAAGCAGGCCTCGTGGATCCTTTGGAGTACCGGATAAGTGGATAGCGGAAAAGGTTCAAGGTTCAAGCTTCAATGTTCAATGTTCAAGAAGCGGCAAATCGGAAATTACTAACCACTAACCACTAATTCTCTAGCCACTAATTCATGCGCATTGCCGAGATATTTCGTTCGATCCAAGGTGAAGGCCGGCTGACGGGCACGGAAAGCATCTTCGTGCGCACGAGCGGATGTAATTTGCGATGTCGCTTTTGTGATACGCCGTACACCTCATGGTCGCCCGAAGGCGAAGAACTTTCGACCGCCGAAATTCTCGACCGTGTTGAGAGGCTGCGTCGCTCGGATCGGCCGCACTTCCTAAAAGATGTTCTTCATACGCATTCAGGGCAAAGGTGCAGAGATAAAGGCATGCCCGCCGGTTTGTCCGGTGGTGATACGACGACGATTGCAGGATGCACTGTCGGGCAAGCCGGCAGCGGCGTCCAGGACATAAATCATCCGCATCACCTCGTTCTTACCGGCGGCGAGCCCATGCTGTCGGCCGAAAGCATCCCGTTGACGGAAGCCTTTCGCGCGGACGGCTGGCATATTACGATCGAGACCTCGGGCACGCTCTATCTGCCGGTTGCTTGCGATTTGATGTCGATCAGCCCCAAGCTCTCGAATTCCACACCAATGCCCGAGCAAGATCCGCAGTGGACTTGGCGTCACACGATGAATCGGCACGCGCCCGAGGTAATTCGCCGATTGACCTCTGAATACAATTACCAACTGAAATTCGTGATCGACGACCGCGATGATTGCCGCGAAGTGGAGGATTATTTGTCGGAGTTTCCGGCAATATCTCGCGACCGGGTCCTGTTGATGCCGCAAGGAACCAAGAAGGACTGTTTGGCGGCGATATCCGCATGGCTTGAGCCGTATTGCACGGAACAGGGCTTCATGTTCTGCCCTCGACGGCATGTCGAATGGTTTGGCGGCAAACGCGGGATGTAGAGAAAA
>CAZNMP010000148.1:5299-7146 GCA_964573875.1 uncultured Planctomycetaceae bacterium
CTGCCCTCGACGGCATGTCGAATGGTTTGGCGGCAAACGCGGGATGTAGAGAAAAATCTGTTTGTTGATGCCGAGATTGTCAATGCTCCAGATTCAACCGCAAAGACGGTTCTTTCAGTCGAGTTTGCTGGCCTTATTGGCCGCGGAACGGATCATTAACAATGCAGGACGCACAGTTGGAGGTTTGGACAGTTTGAGTGTTTTTATCCCGAAGGGATTAGATATGGCAGCCCAGGGTTGTTGCGCAGCGGCTACCCTGGGTAAAAAAAAGTCGTCACATTATTTTACCCTGAAAGGGTTTTGTAATGGCGACGTCGTACTACGCAACCTTTTCAAGGTTGAACGGATCATTTGTGAACTTGTCCCAGGGTAGCCGCTGCGCGACAACCCTGGGCTATCTTATCGCAAGCCCTTCGGGCTAATGGAACGTTGCAAGCTCTTGAAGAACAGCAATCGATAAGCTGGACGATCTCTGTAGAACTGGTTGATTTTGTGCTTACGGGATCAGGCCGCCGGATCTGATTCAACCCTAAGAAAACGAACGAATCACCACACTTTTTTGGTTGCCTTCGTATCGCCCGTCTCGTCTTCTTCTTCATACTTCTTCTGCCAATCCTGGGCGTCTTCGCGATTCTTGATATTCTTTTTGAGGATCTTTACGGTTCGTTTTGTCGGTTTGACGAGTTCCATGTTGCCCATGTCGCGACGAGGATTTTTTTTCGCGTCTTCATAGGCTTTCATCAACCGCTTGTCTTCCTCGGCGGTTTTTTTGTTCAAGCCGGTCAACTCGGAGCTTTGAACTACTTTGAATTCATCGCCGATCCGAACCACCGCGTAGGATTCTACTTTCGGCGGCGCCGATTTCTTTTTTGTTTGGGCATTGCCGGGAGCAGCCGAGAGAATCAGTGCCAGCGAGACTGCAAAAAAGACAGCCGATACGATGCGACGCACCATGATAAGAACCTCCCCCAGGGCGTAATAGTCCGCAACCGCTTTGATTCTATTGTATCACCAAACGGGTGGGTATGCAAGACAGATAGGGGAGAAGCGTGGCTGCAACGAAATGCCTCGGCACTGGCATGGCCTGATTATTGCCATGATTCTCGCACGGCTTCGTACAGAGCGACCAAATTCTCGGCAGGCGGCCCCGCCTGGACGTTATGTACCGTATTGAACACAAAACCGCCGCCGCGATTGAAAATTTCGATGCGTTCCTGCACTTGGCGACGAACTTCCTCGGGCGTTCCAAAGGGGAGCGTCTTTTGGGTATCAACGCCGCCACCCCAAAATGTGATCTTGTCGCCGAATCGATCTTTCAACACTTGCGGATCCATCCCGGTAGCCGAACATTGCACGGGATTGAGAATATCGAAGCCTGCATCGATGATATCCGGCAGCAAACCGATGACGGAACCGCAGGAGTGGATAAAAGTCTTCCATCGCGTATGGGTATGAACCCAATCGTTCACACGGCGATGAAACGGTTGATAAAGTTTTCGATAAGCAGCGGGACTGATGAACAATCCGCTTTGCGTGCCGAAATCGGTGCCCGTGATAAAGGCAGCCGTTACGCGGTCGCCTACCACATCGTGGATTTTGGCCAGGTTTTGCAAAGCAATCTCGCATTGACGAGAAAACAATTCGTAGACATAGTCGAAGCGGCTCACCGTGCTCATGTACCACTCGGCAATATCGCGAATTCCTTTCGGATTTTTGAGCCATGGCGCGGGCACCAAGGCGATATCGCCGAAGGCCGTGCCGCCGAAGCTTGCCAAGATTGCCCGATCTCCTTCCCGCCGTATGCGATCCGTTTCCGTGGCGAAGTGCTGCAAAGTGGCATCGGAGAT
>CAZNMP010000149.1:0-7094 GCA_964573875.1 uncultured Planctomycetaceae bacterium
AAATCACCCAATGCGACCGGCAAGGACCCCGCCTTGAAATAAATCTTGGGCGGCAAACGAAACCAGAGCATGTTTTCGCGTCGCTCGGCGACCGTTTTCACATTAATAAGCTGAAGCACCCCAACGTTCTGGCTGACGCTATTGCCGCCCCAGCTTCCGCAGCCAAGCGTCAAGGACGGCTCTAACCGGAAATTATAAAGATCGCCGATCGCGCCTTGGCTCGCAGGCTGGTTGACCAACACTCGGCCGGCATGAAGCCTTAGACCGAATTTCTCGATGCGGTCGCTGTTGCGCGGGTCGGTATACAAAACGGCCGTATGGCCCGGCCCGGCAAACTCGACCAATGCCTCGGCCTTGGCGATTGCCGCATCGAAATCGGCAACGCGGTACATGGCCAGCACGGGGCTGAGTTTTTCGATGCTCAACGGCTCTTCCGGACCGACTTTTTCGACCTCGGCCACCAACACGCGGCTATGCTCCGGAACGGTGAAACCCGCCATTCCCGCAATTTTACCCGCGGACTGGCCGACCACGGCCGCATTCAGTTTGCTCTCGGGCGCCAATGTCGCGGCAAGCAACTTCTTTTGCGCGTCGTCTAAAATCACGGCGCCGCGCTTTCTCAATTCCTCACGAACCGCGTCGTAAACTCCTTCTACGACGATGATGGATTGCTCGGAAGCGCAAATCATGCCGTTGTCGAACGTCTTGCTTAACAAAACGGAATTCACGGCCATCGGAATTCCGGCCGTCTCGTCGATTACGGCAGGCGTATTGCCGGCTCCGACACCAATGGCGGGCTTACCGGATGTGTAAGCGGCATGAACCATGCCGGGACCGCCCGTGGCCAAAATCAAGTCAACCTCGGGATGGTCCATCAGGTATTTGCTCATTTCAACGGTCGGCTCGTCGATCGCGCCGATGATATCGGCCGGAGCGCCGGCGGCCACGGCGGCCTCCAACACAAGCCGAGCGGCCGCGCATGTCGCTCGTTTTGCCCTGGGATGCGGGGAAAATATGATGCCATTTCGCGTCTTCAATGCCAAAAGGGATTTGAAAATCGCCGTAGACGTCGGATTCGTCGTCGGTACGATACCCGCGATCACGCCGATCGGCTCGGCCACCTTGCGAACGCCGTACATGTCGTCGCGCTCGATGATGCCGCAAGTTTTCGCGTCTTTGAACTTGTTGTAAATGAATTCCGAGGCAAAGTGATTCTTTATTACCTTGTCTTCGATGACTCCCATGCCGGTTTCATCGACGGCCAAACGGGCCAAGGGAATCCGGGCATTGTTGGCGGCCTTAGCGGCCGCCTTGAAGATGGCATCCACTTGCGATTGACTGAATTTCGCATACTTACGCTGAGCTTCACGCACTCGAAGAATAAGCGCGTCGAGCTCTTCAATCGTGCTAGTGCGATTGACGCCCGCTGGAACAGCAATGGCGCCGACACCTGTGTTTGCGGGTTCACCGACGGCAATCATCTCGATCATGGCATGCCTCCTTGGAAATCTTTTAATTGATCCAGTTCATATCCGCGAATCTTTTCCTCACGAAATGGAAACCTGGTTTGAAATAAAACGCTGAATTACATTCCTACAATCGCATGGAACTTGCACGCCTGGGCACAAGCTCCGCACTTGATGCACTTGGCCGGATCAATATGGTGCGGCATCTTCCGCTCGCCTGAGATCGCTCCGACGGGGCACTTCCGCGAACAGATCGTGCAACCCTTGCACAAATCAGCGCGAATTTCCGGCGTTCGGAGCGCCTTGCATCGCCCTGTCGGACAACGCTTTTGGAACACATGGGCCTCAACCTCGGGCCGGAAATACCGCAAGGTCGAAAGCACGGGATTCGGGGCCGTTTTGCCAAGACCGCACAACGAACCCTTGCGCACCGCCTTGGCCAGTTGCTCCAACAGGTCGAGCGTATTTTGATCGGCGCGGCCTTCGATGATGTCGTCTAGAAGGGCCAGCATCTGCTTGGTTCCCTCACGACATAAGACACACTTGCCGCAGGATTCGTTCTGCGTAAACTGCATGAAAAATCGCGCGATCTGCACCATGCACGTGTGGCGATTCATCACCACCAGACCGCCGGAGCCGACCATCGCCCCCACGCCCTGAAGCGAATCGAAATCCATCGGCAAATCAAGGTGCTCTTGCGTGAGGCATCCGCCCGAGGGTCCGCCGATTTGCACGGCCTTGAAACCTTCGTTCACCGGATTGCCCTGCTCGTCGATCACGCCGCCGCCGATTTCCATGACGATCTGACGCAACGTAGCGCCAAACGGCACTTCGATCAAGCCGGTGTTGACCACGTGGCCGGTCAAAGCGAATGTTTTCGTGCCGGGTGATTTTTCCGTGCCGTTCCGTCGAAATTCGGCTGCGCCGTTCTTCACAATTAACGGCACCGTGGCCAGCGTTTCGACATTATTGATGACCGTCGGTTTGCCCCAAAGTCCGCTTTGGGCGGGGAATGGGGGCTTAGGTCGCGGCATACCGCGCTTGCCTTCCACCGAGGCCATGAGCGCCGTTTCTTCGCCGCAAACAAAAGCCCCTGCCCCTTCCATCACATGAAGACGCAAGCCGACGCCGCTGCCGAACACATTGTCGCCCAACAGCCCTAGTTCCGTCGCATCGCGCACTGCCCGACGTACGCGATCGACGGCCAGAGGGTATTCGGTACGCACGTAAATATAGCCTTCATCGGCCCCGATTGCCCGCGCGGCAATCATCATGCCTTCCACGACGCTGTGCGGATTTCCTTCCATCACGCTGCGATCCATGAACGCGCCGGGATCGCCTTCGTCACCGTTGCAGATCACGTATTTTTTCGGCCCCGGCTGCACTCGCGTCAGTTGCCATTTGCGACCTGTCGGAAAACCTCCGCCCCCTCGGCCTCGCAAACCGGAATGGAGAATCTCTTCGCAAACGGCCTCGGGAGTCATGTCGCGATAGGCCCGCCGCGCGGCCGCATAGCCGCCGTCATGGATGTATTCGCGAATGTTTTCGGGATCGATCCGACCGCAGGACTTCAAAACCGTTCGTTTTTGCTGTGCGTAGAACGGAATATCGTTCTGCCCTCGACACGGTTGGCCCGTCGTGGGTGAAACGTACAGCAACCGTTCGACGGCAACGCCTTTTTTCAGCGTGGCTTCGATGATTTCATCCACATCCTCCGGCTTCACGTGTCCGTAGAGAATCCCCTCGGGCTCGATCGTCACAAGCGGGCCCTTTTGGCAAAATCCCTGACAACCGCTTTTGGAAATATAAAGCCCTTCGTGAGGCCGGCCGTTTTCGGTCTTCAAATCCACCGTGACGGGAATACCCGCGGCAGCAAGCTTGTTGACGAATTCCTGGTAAACCTTGAGCGATCCACCCGCCACGCAACCGGTGCCGGCGCAAATAATGACGCGGCGCGTCATCTTTTCCGTGGCCTCGGCATATTCGCCTGTGATTCGCTCCAAATCCGTGATAACGGCGGTCGAAGTTCTAAGAGCTTGAGTCATTACACGTTTTCCTTTGCAATAATCGCATCGACCAGTTCAACCGCCTTCGCAGGCGTCATCTGGCCATGCACCTCTTCGTCGACCACAACCACCGGAGCTAATCCGCAAGCCCCCAAGCAGGAAACCGTCTCGACCGTGAAAAGCATATCCGGAGTCGTGTTCCTCGTTGCATTGATTTTCAGCCGGTCATAGAGGGCCTCTAGGATGGCGATGGAATCCCGAACGTGGCAGGCCGTGCCGTCGCACAACCGTATCGTGTGTTTCCCCCGCGGCTTCAGCGTGAAGTGCGAAAAGAACGTCGCGACCCCGAACACCCGCGCCGGAGGCAATCCCAACGAAGTAGCGACAAACGTCAGCACTTCCTCGGGCAAATAGCGATACTCGCTTTGCACTTCCTGCAAAATTGGGATCAACCGTGCGGAGTTCCGCTGGTGCCGATCCAATATCTCGCACACCTTCACGAATTGTCGCACGCCAACCGCGGCCGGCGCGGCCACTACTTCTTGTTCCACAATACGGGCTCCTTAGCAACAGGGAGTTTCATTTTTACTTTAGGGGTAGGCTGCTTTCGCAACGTTTGAGCCAGACGGCTCGAAAGCGCGGCCAGGCTTGCCGCCAGCTTCACGTCTTCCACCACGACATTGTCGGGCACGCGCAGTTTTACCGACGTGTAATTCCAAATCGCACGAATTCCAGCCAAAGCCATGGCGTCGGCCGCCTCTTGAGCCGCGGCGTCCGGAACCGCCAAAATGCCGATTAATACATGCATCCTCTTGACCAAATCCGGAAGCTTTTTCAGCGGGAAAATATCTTTTCCATGAATCTGCCTGCCTACCTTTTTCGGGTCCACGTCGAAACCGGCCAGCACATTCAAATTGAATTCCCCGAAACCCTTGTAGCCCAGCAAAGCGGCGCCCAAGCTTCCCGCTCCGACCAAAAAGGCGTCGCGAGTGTTGTTCCAACCTAAAAATTCCTCGATCGCGGCGATAAGTTCAGGAATGCGATAACCCACCTTCGGCTTGCCGACGATGCCGGTGATCGCCAAATCCTTACGCACCTGAACGCTAACCAAGCCCAGATCGTCGGCGATATGCGTGCAAGAGACCACGTCGCGCCCGCGCGCTTGAAGCTCGATCAGCAGACGCAAATAGGCCGGCAAACGCCGAATGCTGGGCAACGGAGCCGATTTGATTTCGCTATCGCTCATCGAAACTACCTCCTGAAGGAATTCCATATCCGATATGTCTTTATCGGTAAGTCATTATCAATATATTTATATCTTATACGTGCGGTTGTCAACGGGAAATGGAGTTTTTTTTCGAAAAACAGTAATTTCCACGCAATTTTAAAATATTCGCACCCCTACGATATGGAAAATTGGACGAACCAGCCAAGGGAATCTCGCGCAAACTCCTCGCAGCATTCCGAGGCCCAGAAGAACTTCAAAGTTCGTGGTCACGGTGGAACCCGTCATCCTGAGCAAAGCGAAGGATCTCGTTGAAGTATCGGGTCGCATATAGGCTCACCTACTGATGTTTGTTTGGATAATGAACTAACCAGTCAACTTGTTTGGCTTATTTTCGGCCTTCCGTTGGTCGGCCTCGGTTCATTAGCTATGCAAAGGTCAATAGATTCTTCGCTATGCTCAGAATGACTGCTTTTGGCGACTTTGCTGTTTTCCTGTTCCGAAGCCGGAGCTTCGGAACGAGAAATGACGCCGCGCATCATGCCTGACGCGCGCATGAAAAAAGCCCGCGGGTTATTCGCCTGCGGGCTTTCGAGGTCTTACGACTTCATTCCATCGTGAATCAATACTCGCGATTCGTCACGATGCCGGGTTGCGGTACGGGATAACAACCCTTGGCGTCCGGCTTCACAGGAGCCGGGCCGTCCATCGTCATCTTATCCACCTCAGGAGCCATGGCGTGCTCGCAGTTGAGCATCTCGTCATAGGTGACTTCCTTGCCGGTATGAGCGGCCATGCGGCCCATCGACGTGACCAAGCTGGCTTCAACGCCGCGCGGCACTTCGTTGTAGGGCTGGTCTTTGCGAATGGCGTCGATGAAATCGTTCCATTCGTTCTGATAGGGGTTGCTCTCTTCCGGCGCAACCTTGGATTCCCAAATCTGATCCTTCTTCTTCGAGCCAAGGCCCTTGAACATGGCGGAAGGCCCGCCGCAGTCGCCGGCGCGGGACATGATCGCCGTGCCCTTGGTGCCGTGGGCGAAGCTGTTGTAAATATCGGTGCAGCCGGGGATACAACGTCCGTCCATGATGAACTTCGTTTCGTCCGGGAAGGTGTATTCCACGGCGTAGGAATCGAAGTTCTGGTCGATGTAAGGCACGCCGCTGGGGCTTTGACGATAATGGCGGCCGCCGAGCGATTGGGCCTTGACCGGCCAGGCGTTCTTCATCCATCCGCAATGATCGATAATGTGGATGTAGAAGTCGCTGAAGCATCCGCCGCTGGCCCATAAGAAGCTGTGGAACCGCTGGATCTGAAACGCTACTTCGCTGATATTGGCCGGCTTCGGCAGCGATTGCATGGACCCGATCGGTCCGCACATGCGATAGCCGCGCATCAGGACGATGTCGCCGATGTCGCCGTTATGGATGCGGTCAGCCAACTGCTGCAACCAGCGAGCATGGCGGGACATCAAACCAACGGCGCCCTTCAAGTTCTTTGCCGAAGCTTGCTTGGCCAAATCGAACAGCTTCTTCGAGGCGAAGCCGTCGGCCGTCAGCGGTTTTTCCATGAACACGTTCAGATTCTTCTGGATGGCATAGTCATAATGCACCCAACGGAAGCCCAAAGGCGTGGCGAAAATCGCGATATCGCCGGCCTTCAAGCAATCCATCGCTTTCTTATAAGCGTCGAAACCGACGAACTGGCGATCTTGCGGCACATCGACCTTGTCGCTGAATTGCTTCTTCAGGTTGCTATAGCTGCCGTCCAAGCGATCCTTGAACACGTCGGCCATGGCCACGAGCTTGACGGGGCCGAACTTCGAATTGATGGCGTCGGCCGCCGCACCGGTGCCACGTCCGCCGCAACCGATCAAAGCCACTTGGATCGTGTTGTTCTCAGCCGCATGAACGCTGGGAACAGCGACGCCCGCCAACGCTGAAACCGCGGCGATGCGTCCGGTGTTCTTTAAAAACTCACGACGCGACGAACCATTTTGCGTATCTTTTGTCATTGTGGAGTTCCTAGGATAAAAAAAGGGAAATTATAAAGCCTTGATCTTCATGTTGCGGAAGTAAATCGGGGCACCGCCGTGCTTCCCTTGGAAGCCGATGTGGCCCTGAAGCGGAAGTTCGGCCGCCGGCCTGCTCAGCCATGCCGGAATTTCGCTGCCGTCGGGATTTTTCTTGGCATCGGTCCACTTGCTCATGTCGAACGCGGTCACCTGCTCGCCGTTCAGAAGCACATAGACCATCTTGCCCTTGCAGGTGATCGTCATGCGATTCCACTCGCCGGCCTTCTTGACGGTGCGTTTTTCTGGAGCCAAGCGGACGAAGATGCCGCCGCATTGCCACGTCTTGGCCACGGTGGCCCATTTGGCGTCGTAATCGTCGATAA
>CAZNMP010000150.1:0-7083 GCA_964573875.1 uncultured Planctomycetaceae bacterium
TCCAACAGGCGATGGATGAGATTACCGACTTGCTTCGCGAACGGCATCGCATCCAGCCCGGCGAAGAAGACGACTTCAACCTGCGCGACATGACCGAGTTGACGAAAACCATCCAGGCCACCTCGGAATTGGTCAGCACGCTGTTGCTGGTCGTGGCGGGCATTTCGTTGGTCGTCGGCGGCGTGGGCATTATGAACATCATGCTGGTTTCCGTGACCGAACGAACACGGGAAATCGGTTTGCGCATGGCTGTCGGCGCTCGTAGCCATCATATCCTGCGGCAGTTTCTCGTCGAGGCGGTGGGATTGTGCCTGGTGGGCGGCGCGATCGGCATCCTTTGGGGCCGCTCGTTGTCATTCCTGGTATGGTATGTGAAACGCTGGCCTACGGAGATGTCGATTCCCGCGATTTTGACGGCCGTGGCCGTTTCGGCGGGAGTTGGCGTGGTTTTCGGTTTTTATCCTGCCTGGAAGGCCTCGCGGCTCGACCCGATCGAAGCATTGCGGTACGAGTGATTTTTGTGGTATATTTGGAAACGTTGTAAGTTCTCCAAATCCCCCCTCGTAATCCCCCCACCTTTACAGGAGAGAATCCAATGTCTCGATGCCGTTGTTGGACCGTGTTGGGTGCATGGCTTGTTTTGACCGCCGTGGCGACGGCCGCCCCGATGAAGGCGTTGATCGTCGATGGACAAAACGCCCACAACTGGAAAGAAACCACACCGATCTTGAAGACGTTGCTGGAAGAGACGGGCATGTTCACGGTGGATGTGGCTACTTCTCCGGCGCCAAAGGCGGATATGAGCGGTTTCAAACCGGATTTCGCCGCTTACAAATTGGTGGTGCTGAACTATCAGGGCGACGCTTGGCCCGAAGCGACCCAAAAGGCGTTTGTTGATTATGTGGCCAACGGCGGCGGCGTGGTTGTCTTTCACTTCGCATGCGCCGCATTTCCCGAGTGGAAAGAGTACAACAAAATCATCGGCGTCGGCGGCTGGGGCGGACGCAATGAAACGTCGGGCCGATACCTTTGCTGGCGTGACGGCAAGATCGTCTGCGAAGTAGGTCCGGCGGGTCCGTCCGGATTCCATGGTCCTCAGCAGGAATTCAAAGTTGAAGTGCGCAATGCCGAGCATCCGATCACCAAGGGCTTGCCCAAGGTGTTCAAGCAGCCGGCCGACGAGTTGTACTGCCGTTTGCGTGGCCCGGCCGAAAACGTTACGGTGTTGGCTACGGCCTTTGCGCCGAAGGACAAGGGCGGCACGGATGAAAACGAGCCGATGCTGTTCACCATTAAATATGGCAAAGGCCGCGTGTATGCCAACATGCTCGGCCATGCCGGCGAACATCTGCACAGCGTAGCCTTCATTGCCACGTTCCAACGCGGTGCGGAATGGGCGGCCACGGGTAAAGTGACCCAAAAGGTGCCGGCCGATTTCCCCGGCCCCGATGAGGTCAGCATCCGCAAGTAGTTTTTCCTAGGGACAATCGAGCGCCATGCCCACGCTGGTTGTGGGCATGGTGCTTTTGCCGTAGGAACCCTCGGCCGAATTTGCGTTAACGTTCCGAAGCCGGAGCTTCGGAACGAGATGTACACCTTACGAGATGTTCACTACACATTACAAGATATTCACAACACCTTCCACTTGATTCCATTGCACGACCATCCCTCCGTCTTTCCGAAAGGATCTACCATGATTCGCCATTGCTTCCGAGCCTCGATTTCCGTTTTCACGTTAGCGTTAAGTTTTCTGGCTTATGCGTTGCAAGCATCTGCCGCCGATCCGTGGGTCGTCTACGACGGCTTCGACGGTCCCGGCAAGGGCAAGTATATCGTTTTGGTTTCGGGCGACGAGGAATATCGTTCGGAACAAACGCTTCCGCAGTTGGGCAAAATCTTGGCCAAACATCACGGATTTAAATGCACGGTGTTGTTCGCCATTGATCCGGCCACGGGGGCGATCAATCCGAAAAACGTGAACAATATCCCCGGCCTGGAAGCTCTGAAAACGGCCGACCTGATGATTATCATGACGCGGTTCCGCGATCTGCCCGACGATCAGATGCGTTACGTTGACGAATACATCAAGTCGGGCAAGCCGGTGATCGGCATTCGCACGGCTACCCATGCTTTCAACATTCCCGAGGGAAAGACCTACGCCAAATACAGTTGGTTGAGCAAGGAAAAGGGCTGGGAAGGCGGATTCGGTCGCCAAGTGCTCGGCGAAACGTGGGTCAGCCATCACGGCAACCACGGCCATGAAAGCACGCGCGGCCTGATCGCCAAAGACGCGGAAAACAGCCCAATCGTTCGCGGCTGCGAAGATATTTGGGTTCCGACCGATGTTTACACCGTGCGTTTGCCGTTGCCCGGCGACAGCAAGCCGATCATTTTGGGCCAAGTTTTGACCGGCATGAAACCGACCGATAAAGGCGTCGAGGGGCCGAAGAATAGCCCCATGCTGCCCGTGGCTTGGACGAAGACCTACAAGGGCGATCAAGGCCAAACCGGCCGCGTGTTTGCAACCACGATGGGATCGGCCCAGGATTTCCAGAGCGAAGGGCTGCGCCGTTTGGTCATAAATGCGGCCTATTGGTGCCTTGGCATGGAAGACAAAATTCCCGCCCGAAACGACGTCGCCATTGTCGGCGAATACAAGCCCTCGCCGTTTAGCTTCTTCGGCCAGTTCGATCCGAACATGAAGCCGTCGAACTACGCAATGCCGAAGTAGCGTGTGTTGTGCAAAACCGCAAGCAGCACGTTAGCAATGCCCATCGAGCCAGGCCAGCAGGTCATCTAAAACCTGCTGCCGCTCGGGCTCGCTGAAGATTTCGTGATAAAGACCTTCGTAGAGTTGCAAGGTTTTATCGGTCGAATGGGCGCGGGCGACTAACATCCGACTGCCTTGCGGATCGGTCACATAATCGCCGGTCCCGTGCAGAACCAACATCGGCAGCGTCATCCGTTCGGCATCGGTCTGGATGCGTTTGGCTGCCCGCAAAATTTCGGAACCGGTGCGCACGGGAAAACGGTCGTGAAACACCAAAGGATCGTTGCGAAACGCTTCGACGACCGCGGGATCTCGTGAAACGAAGCGGCACCCGAGACGCGTCACGCGCAACGTGGGCCAGACGATCGAGGCCAGCCAAGCCAAGCGGCGCAGCAAGGGAAAAACGCCGCCGGCCACCAGCACAGCCGGAGCGCTGAGAATCATACCCCGAATTTTGGGCGGCCGCTTGATGCTCAGCAATGCGGCGACAGCCCCGCCCATGCTGTGCCCCAGCAGAAATACCGGCTTTCCCGGCTGCCGGGCGGTGGTTCGCTCCAAGAACAATTCAAGATCATCGAGAAACAGGTCGAACGAGCGGATCATGGCGCGCTCGCCTTCCGAGCGGCCGTGGCCGCGGAGATCCATCGCATAAACCGCATACCCGCGGCGGTTCAGATCCTCGGCGAGCCGTGCGTAGCGCCCGCTGTGTTCAAAAACACCATGAACCACCACGACCACGGCCCGAGGTTCTGCGTCGGGCAGCCATGACTGTTCGTACAGCAAATGGCCGTCGGGCGTGGTAAAGTGGTCTTCGTGGTGCATCATGGTGTATTCCTTGTCCCAAATTCCGATGCACCACTGTAGCGGATGGGACGCGAAACAGAAAGAACCTAGTCGGCTGTTTTTCACAGCCCTAGGTTCTTGTCGTTTTTGCCACTAGCGAGGGATTATATCAAAACCCGATGCCGATCGACAATCCGCGACCTTGGTAATAAAACCCATAGGACGGAGCCGGCTCGTAGCAGCGAGGGCGGTAAACCACTGGCGGATAAACCCTGACCGGAGCAATCGCGGGCGGAGCGACCCAGACCGGCGGCGGAGCCAGTACGGGGGCATGATGAACCCTGTAGCCATGGTGACGTGGGGCATATCCGTGATAAAAGTCATGGGCTTGGAGTTGGCTGCCGGCGAGAACGAGAGTGACAAATGCAGCCAAGATCAAAGTGATTCGTCTCATGGTTGGGAACCTTTCTAAGTAGATGGTTGTTTGTTGTTACCTGAAACACCATGAATTGCATATCGTGTGCCAAGTCAACTACACATGGACTCTAATGCCATGCTGTGAAAGGACTTGTGTTATTTGAACAGAACTTTCGGCAGACTGGCGGCTTGTGTCTAAGAGTAGTCAATACGATTCCATAGGAATCAATACGATGACATTTGCGTCGGCCTGATTCAAAACGGCATGCATTACAGATTGGGAAGGGGGGCTTTTAGAGCATGTGCGATTGACCGACTGGGGAGATCCGTCTAACCTGGAGGGATATGTTATACCGTGTGACATTATTGGCGGCGATTCTATTGGTTTTTTCCGCCAGTCTGTTCGCGCATAAGCGACTCGACGATCCGTTGCAGCCGGAAGTATCTCCATTCTGGCAGTGTCGGCGGATCGTTTCGATGGCTCCCAGCATCACGGAAACGCTTTACGCCCTGGGGCTTGGCGATAAAGTGGTCGGAGTAACGCGCTTCTGCAAATATCCGCCCGGGGTGGAAGATAAAAAGAAAATCGGGGGGTATTACGATCCGAATTTCGAGGCCATCGTGGCCCTGAAGCCCGATCTGATCGTCATGCTGGAGGAACACGAACAGTCGTTGCCCGGCTTCCAGAAGTTGAGGCTGGAAACGCTGGTAGTTTCGCATCAGACGCTTGACGGCATCGTCGAATCGTTCCGCCAAATCGGGCGGGTATGCGGTCGCGGGGCCGAGGGTCGGCGACTGGCTCGCGAGTATCAGAATCGTATGGAGAGGATTCGCTCCTTAACGCGGGATCTGCCGAGGCTCAGCGTGTTGATGTCGTTGGATCGGATTCTCAGCCGTGGGCATTTGGCTAGTATTTTCGTCGTTGGTGATGACAATTATTTTGATCAGATCATCGAAATTGCTGGGGGAAAAAATGTGTATCGCGAAGTGGGCATTCGCTATCCCGTCATCTCAACAGAGTGTATCCTGAGATTAAATCCCGACGTGATTATTGATTTAGTGCCACCGGACATGGCAGGGCAACAAGATCGGCAAACGATTTTGGGTGCTTGGAAAGAATTGGAACAGCTTCAAGCGGTCAACAACGGCCGCGTTCTGGTCTTCGACCAGGGTTACACCTGTGTTCCGGGGCCGAGGTTTATTCAATTGGTGGAAGAACTGGCCCGTGTACTGCATCCCGAGGTGCCCTGGGACAATATGGATACGACGGATTATGCGCAACCTGAACACTAATATCGTGCTCGAAGCCCGCAAGTTTTCCTGCACCATCGGAGAGAAGCAGGTCTTGCGCGACGTTTCATTCCAGATTCGGCGCGGAGAATACGTGTCGATCGTTGGGCCGAACGGCGCCGGCAAGACGACGTTGCTCAAGGCGCTCGATCGCATGATGACCGGCGAGATTGCGGGCGAGTTGGACATCTGCGCGATGCCGTGGCAGGATTGGAAGCAGTCGGATCTGGCCAAGCTCGCGGCGTTCATTCCCCAGGCCGACAGCCGTGTGATGCCGTTCACGGTCGAGCAGTTTTTGCTGATGTGCCGCTATCCTTACATGAGCCCTTTCGCCACGGTGCGGCCGGACGACCGCAAGGTGGTGCGCGAGGCGATGGTGGGCACCGGCGCGACGGCCTTTGCCAAGCGGCGCATGGACACGTTGAGCAGCGGCGAGCGCCAAAAGGTTTATATTTCGGCTGCCTTGGCCCAAGGGGCCCATATCTGGCTTCTGGACGAACCGACCACCTTTCTCGACTATCAACACCGCGCGGAAATTCTTTCGTTAGTGGCCTTGGCCAACAAAGAATTCGACGTCACGGTGGTGGCCGTCACCCACGATTTGAACCATGCCGTGTTGGAGAGCGACCGCATCCTAGCGTTGCGCGATGGCGAGGTGGTTTTCTATGGAACGCCCGATTTAGTGATGAAGCCCGACGTGCTTCAGCGGATATACGGTTTTACGCCGCTATTGGTCGATCATCCCAAGGCGGGGTTGCCGATGATCGTGCCGCGTAGAACACCAGAACAGGAAAAGGAGTTGGCCAAGTGGCGCGAGAAGCTTCGCGAGAAGATGAAATAGCCCTGGGTTGGAAGATCGGCACGTTTCTAGGACTGTCGGCGCTCGTGGTATGTATTGCCCCGTTCATCGGCCTGGAACAAATCCCCTTCCGCGCGCTTTGGGGCGATGTAGACGACTACGCCAAGGTCGATATATTGTGGAGGCTGCGCATTCCGCGGGTGATGATGGCGCTGATGGCCGGTTCTTCGCTGGCGGCCAGCGGCATGGCTTTTCAGGCCGTCTTTCGCAATCCGTTGGCCACGCCGTTTACGCTGGGCGTATCGAGCGGGGCTTCGTTGGGCGCGGCCCTGTGCATCCAGCAAGGCTGGACATTCGCCATGCTGGGCATTTCGAGCGTTTCCATCTCGGCCTTCCTGGGCGCAGTCCTTTCGATCGCTCTGGTCTATGTTTTGGTAGCCGGCAGCCGGCAAGGAGCTTCGACCGCTGCGATGCTTTTGGCGGGTGTGGCCGTCAGTTTTTTCTTTTCCAGCTTGATCTTGTTTATGCAATACATCAGTGACTTCACTCAAGTCTTCCGCATGTTGCGCTGGGTTATGGGCGGTTTGGAAAGCGTGGTAAGCTACCACGACGTGCTGAATGTGTTTCCCTTCATGGTCACCGGCTGCCTGATTATTTGGTATTTGACGCTGGAACTGAATTTGCTTAGCACGGGCGAGGAGTTCGCCTTCAGCCGCGGCGTCAATGTCCAGCAGTCGAAGCTCTTGCTGTTCTTTGCCGTCTCGTTGATGGTCGGCGCGGTGGTGGCCATTTGTGGCCCCATCGGTTTTGTGGGCCTGATGGTTCCTCATATTTGCCGCTTGAAGACGGGGCCCGACCACCGCTACCTGTTTCCGGTCGTGTTGGTTTTCGGCGGCGTGTTCCTCGTGATTTGCGACACGATCTCGCGCACCGTGATGACCGCCGAACTGCCTGTCGGCATTATCACGGCATTGCTCGGCGGCCCGTTTTTCCTCTGGCTGCTAGTAACACGACGCCGAGAGTT
>CAZNMP010000151.1:0-7065 GCA_964573875.1 uncultured Planctomycetaceae bacterium
CGTATCAAATCCGTTTCGCCGACCTTCCGGGACGCGAGAATCAACCGATCCGCCATCGCATCGACGTCATTCGAGACCTGCCTCCGGAGGTTCAGATCGTCGAGCCGAAGAAGGACGACATGCAGGTGGCGGTCCGTGGCAAATTGGCCATCAAGGTGCAGGCCGAAGATCCGGATTTCGGACTCCGAACCGTGGCCGTTCGGGCGCAACGCGAGGAGCGAAGTTTGCTGATCCCGCCGCTATTGGATCGGCCGAAACCCGAGTTGGCATGGACCGGCAAATTCACGGGAACATACCTATTTGAGCCCGGCCGCTTGGGTCTCAAGGCCGGCGACCGCGTGGAATATTGGGTCGAGGCTGACGACAACCGCGAACCGATGCCCGGCCGCGCCCTTAGCAACCGGCAATGGATTACCGTGGTCGATGCCAAAACGGATAGGCAGGCAAATCGTGAGGAAGCGGAGGAGAAAGCAGCGGGAAACAAAGAAGACGAGAGTGAGAAGCAGAAGGAAGAAGCGCGGGATCAATCGGACAAGAACAACACCACGAAGGAAGGCGAGAAGGACGAATCGAACGAGAAGCCGGCGAAAGATACCACTGCTGAAAAGCAGGAGTCAGGCGAAAAGAAGGCCGATCAACCGCAAGAACAGCAAGAGCAGCAACAACCGTCCGAGTCTTCGCAGGGCGACAAATCGTCCGACTCTAAAGCAGGCCAGGGCGATAACAAGCAAGGTTCTGACAGCACCGGACAAGATAAAGGCCAACCGTCGGGCGACCAGCAATCCGGCGATAAGCAGCAAAAATCCCAAGGCGGCGACAAGTTCAACGAACGGGTTGATCCCGATACCGACCCCGGCGGCGCTATGCAGGAAATCCTGAACGATCGCCAAAAAGAACAACCGCAAAACAAACAGCAAGGCAAGGATTCCACGAAGGGAGACCAAGCCAAAGATCAAAATCAGCCGTCCGAGGAGAATGGCCAGAAGCCGGGCGAAAACCAGCCGGGTGAAAAACAAGAAGGCGAGCAAAAACAACCTTCGGGCGATCAAAAAGAAACCGGCAAGAAAGGCGACGGTGAAAAGAACGCTGGGAAAGACGGCGCTGGAGAAGCCGGCGAGCAGAAGCCCGGCGAGGGCCAGTCTGGTGATAAGAACACCGAAGGCAAGAAGGGCGAGGGCAAGAAGGCTGGCAAAGATCAGCCCGGCGGCAAGTCCTCGGACCGAAAAGACGCAGGCGACAAACAGGAAGGCGGCGAACCTTCTGACAAACAGAATGCCGGCGATAAAAAAGCCGGCAGCAAAGAAGGCGGCGCTCAAGGGAAAGACGGCGAAAAGACTGGAGGCAAAGGTCAAAAGGGCGACAAGCAAAAAGCACCTGGCGAAGAAGGTAAGGCTGAAAAGGCCGAAGGCGCAGAGCCCGGCGAAGAAAAGCAAGACGACGGCGAGAAGAAGGAGGGCCAACAGGGGCAACCGCAATCGGATAATCAATCCACGCCGGGAGCCGGCAAGAAGACCGACAATCGCTCGGGCGGCACAACGCCACAGGATGAGAATAAAGACCGCGCCAAAAAGCCCGACCATGCCGCTGATGCGCCCGGCGAAGGACAGGGCGAGAAACCGAAATCGCCGGGCACAAGTCCCAAGCAATCCGATTCGCAAAGCGAGACCGAAGGCGACCGGTCCGGCGGCGGTGAGGCCGGCGGCGGTCAGCAGTCGAACAAAAAAGGCGTAGGCGGCGCTGGTTCCCACACGCCTGCCGAGGAAGGCGGCTCGAAGGCCGGTGAACAAGGCCAGGGCGAAACCGGTACCAAGGCCGGCGATCAGACCGCTTCAAAAAAACCAACCGGCAGCGCTGCCAAACAATCCACTGAAAACGGCACAGGCACCGGGCAGAAACCCGACGGCAAGGCCGAAGGCGGCAAACCTTCCGATTCGAGCGATCAGGGCCAAGGCACTCCGCAAGAGAAAACCTCGGAAGGCGGCAAAGCAGGCAAGCAAACGTCGGAAGGCCCTGGCACGCGCGGCTCCGGCCCGCCGACCGGCGGCGGCAAACCCGGCGAACAGGCTGGAGAAGCAACGCCGCCCGAACCGGCTGACAATCTGGCCGATGAAGCGAGTTTGGATTACTCGCGCCGCCAAACGGAATTGGCGTTGGAGCATCTGCGCGACCAATTAGCCAAAGAGAAGCCCGAGTTGCTTGAAAAACTCGGCTGGACGAAAGACGATGCTCGCCGATTCCTCGAACGTTGGGAGCAGATGCGTGCATCGGCCGGTGAAAAGGGCGCCAACAGCGAGGTTGCACGTAAACGTTTTGAAGACGCCTTGCGCAGCCTGGGGCTCCGTCCTCGCGGCGCGGAACTGAAACACGGCGGCGTCACGACCGACAAACCGCAACAGCAACGCGACGCCAGTCGCTTTGTACCGCCGCCCGATTGGGCCGAGCAATTCCGCGAATACACCAAAGGCGTTGCCGGAGAGCAACGCGGGAAGTGATTCTTGTTTGCTCTGGCAGGACGAGTCATTGGTTGGCTGGTTTGAAGGGAAAACGTTATGCACAATAGAAGGGAAAGGGGGCCGAGCTGAATGATTGAAAGGCAAGGGCAATTGCATGAGGTTCAGGCGATGCGGCAGAGGATTTGAATATTCCTTGTATTTGTTCTCTCAAGTGATGAAAGGGTAATCGCATTGAATGCTCAGGAGGTTGCAAGCCGCAGTGACATCTGTCCTCCAAAACGGCTACGGAAAGTTCCTTGGCAGATTTGGGTTGTCTTGGCATTGCTCGTGATCGAAGGTATCGGTAACCTTCTTCTCATACCCACGGTTCCAGCGGCACTCTGGTGGTTCCTGGCAAAATGCCTTTTCATCACGGGACTGGTGAGGGGATGGAAGTGGGTATTCTGCCTATTACTAGTGGTGAGTGTAATCCATGTGCTGTACTTCTTGCAGTCCGCACCTATTGTTGCATCCGTAAATCTTTTTCTGATCGTGCTGGTTGCTACAGCATTTCGATTCTATTTCCCGTCTAGAGATGTTGAGGCATAGGGATAGAAAGGGCAATTGAGGCAGATAGGCATCAGTAGTTCCAAGTTCGTCTTGGCCCTTTAGTCATCAACACTACTTCTCAGCGAAGTGAAGAATCTTCGCGGATTTTGAGATCCTTCGCTCCGCTCAGGATGACAAGGATCTACTGAGGAATGTCCGGTCCGTCTTGGTGAGAAAAGCAGGTTAGTGCTCTGTAATTCAGGCGTTTTCCGATCCCTCCGGCCGGATGCTCCCCCACTGATGGTGGTGGGGATTTCCGCCTTGCATTGGCTTATTTCTGAACGTACAATTGTGCAAAAGTCGTAAAGTCTAACGCCAATTCAAGATACGAGGATGTGATGGCCAGGAAGGTTATCCTCGACGTTGACCCGGGCATCGACGATGCCATGGCTTTGTGCTTGGCACTGTCGAATCCGGATTTAGACGTCGTGGCTGTAACGGCCGTGGGGGGCAATGTCTCGCCGGCCCAATCAACGCGCAATGTGCAGGCGATCATCGAACAATTGGATCCGCCGCGCTGGCCGCGTTTGGGGGCAGCCTCGGAGCCGGACAGCCATTTGACGTTCGACCGACGCAATCTTTACGGCAGCGATGGACTGGGCGGCGCCAATTTCGTGGTGGCCGAACGCCAGCATCTGCTGCCTTCGGAAAAAGTAATCTGCGACCAAGTGCGCGACGCTCCGCATGAAGTGACGATCATCGCGTTAGGGCCGCTGACCAATATCGCCAGGGCCTTCGTGCGCGATCCGGAATTGCCCACGTTGGTCGGCCGCATCGTGATCATGGGCGGAACGGTTTCGGGACCGGGCAACATCACCCCGGCGGCCGAATTCAATATGTTCAGCGATCCGATTTCGGCCCAAACGGTTTTTCGTTCGCCTTCGACCAAAACGCTCATCCCGCTCGATGTGACCAACCGCATCGAGTTGAGCTACGATCTGTTCAACCAGTTGCCGGACGAATCCACGCGCATTGGACATTTGTTGCGGCTGCTTCTGCCGCCGGCGTATCGCGGCTATCGTCAGCAATTCGGGCTCGAGGGCATCCATGTTCACGATACTGTCACCTTGATGGCCGTCGTGCATCCCGAACTGTTCACCACGAAGTCGATGGCCGGCGACGTGGAGACGCAGGGCGAGTTGACGGTCGGCGCGACGGTTTTCGATCGTCGCCGCGTGCCGGCTTGGCGTCATAACATGGAAGTGGCGGTCGATATGCAGAAAGATGCCGTCGTGGAAGCGATATTGCGTGATCTTGCGGGCCGTTAAAGATTGCACGGCAAAGCGGCTTGCCGACATGCGTTTCCAGGGCCTTCGGTCCCGTTTCTCGTCATGCCGAGGCGATAAACCCTGCTTGTAAAACCTTACGGCAGGGCGAAATAATCTGCTTCTTTTCGTGCCTTTTTCGTGCAATTGCACCGTTTGCTTTCGCATCTCTTGCGAAAACGTCGTATAACCGTTGGCTATCGTCGTATGACCTATCCTTGAGTAAGGGCATCGCTTAATAAGTAACGTCGGCAACAAGAAATGGCGTTTTCTGAATTGCGAGATGTCGTCCATGGAAGACTCTAAAGCCAACAATGCCGCGAATGCAAGAGAACTGGCGAAAACCGTTGCGCAGACATTCCAGTTGGATTTGACGTATCTTGCGCAGAAAACTCTTGAAATCGCCGGAGAAATTCTCGTGGTCCTCGATGCCCGGGGCAATATCCGCTTTATGAACCACAAAGGGCATGAAGTGCTGGGCCATGAGGAAGACGATTTGATCGGCAAAAACTGGATCAAAACGTGCGTTCCAAAACAGGATCGTTCCAAGGTCGCGGAGATATTTCACCAAATCATGGCCGATCAGGTCCAGTTGGTCGAGTATGCCGAGAACGCGATCTTGACCCGATCGGGAGAGGAACGAATCATCGCTTGGCACAATACCGTGCTGCGGGATGATAGCGGCAATTGCATCGGCACGCTGAGTTCCGGCGAGGATATCACCGAACGGAAACGAACCGAGGAATCGTTGCGTCAAAGCGAGGAACGGTTCCGGTGCATGGTTGAAACATCTCCCGATGCCATCGCCGTCATGGAATTGGACGGCCGATTGATTCTTGTAAATCATCAAGCCGCTCGATTGTACGGCGTCGAAACGGAAGAGGATCTGCTGACGCAGGCGAAGACGTGTTTTGATACGATTGCGCCCGAGGACCGTAAGCGAGTGCAGGAGGACATTGAGAAGGTCATTGCCACGGATATTACTCGGACGTTGGAGTATTGTCTTTTGCGGAAAGACGGCACGCGATGGCCGGCGGAAATTCGCACTTCGGTCCATCGAGATGCCGAGGGAAATCCGAAGGCGTTGATCTCCGTCATTCGCGACATCACCAATCGCAAGAGAGTCGAGCAAGAATTGATCCGTGCAAAGCGTGCGGCTGAAGCGGCAAACTACGCGAAAAGCGCCTTCCTGGCCAATATGAGCCACGAGATCCGCACGCCGATGACGGCCATCTTGGGGTTCGCCGATCTGCTGGCGACTCCCAATCTTTCGCCCGAGGAGCATCACGAGTTTTTGGAAACCATTCGCCGCAACGGCCAAGCCTTGATGGCACTGATCAACGATATTCTTGACTTGTCGAAAATCGAGGCGGGCAAGATGACCGTCGAGTATGCCCTTTGTTCCTTGCGACGGCTCATCGACGATATCGTCGACACCGTGGAAATGCGCACACGGGAAAAAAATCTGGATCTCACCGTTGACTATGACGATTCTCTACCGGAAGTGATTCGGACCGATCCCGCAAAGCTTCGTCAGATTTTGATTAATTTGGTGGGGAATGCCGTAAAATTTACTGAGCGCGGCGGCATACGAATCGACGTGCGATACGGCAAAACCGCGAACGGTAAGATGCAATTGCGGTTTGCGGTGTCCGACACCGGCATCGGCATGAAAGCCGAAGAACTCGGCTTGCTTTTCCAGCCATTCACCCAGGCCGACGTTTCCACCACGCGGCGTTTCGGAGGTACGGGGCTTGGCTTGGCGATTTCCAAGCGATTGGCCAATATGCTCGGCGGCGACATCGAAGTGACCAGCGAATGGAACAAAGGCAGCACCTTCACGCTGACCATTTGCGCGGAACCGGTCGAGGGCACGCACTAGCCAGGAGAACTGCAAAGTGGCCAAAAGCCGTCATTCTGAGCGAAGCGAAGAATCTCTGTGAGCCTATACGAGTCCCGGTACGCTACGAGATCCTTCGCGGTTAAGAACTTTGCAGTTCTCCTGCGCGCACTAGCAAAATGCCTTGAATACGTTACACTAAAATGGATGAAAGCATTATTCCCTCCCGCAAACCTTCCCGCCGACGCTCGCCGAACCTTTCGATTTCATCTCACCTACGCCTTGCTGGATGCTGCCTGCGGTGGGATCTTGCTGAATGCGCCGTTTGTGGCCCTGCGAGCTATTGAAGGGCAAAATTGGCAACTGCCGATCCGCGATTTTCTGGCAGGCATCGGCATGTTGCCCGCCTTGTATCTCGGTAGCTGGATGGCGTCGCGCCGTAAAATGCCGTTCGTGTTCATACCGGGGCTTCTCGCATGTTTGAGCGCGCTTGTCATGGCCGCCATGACGCTGGCCGGCAGCGCTTTCTGGATGCTCACGCTTTTTGGCGTGGGGGCCATGTTGGATGCCATGATTCGACCGGCCATAACGGCCGTCTTGCGCGAAAACTATCCCGTTGCACAACGCGGCCACGTCACGGCGGTCGTCCGGCAATGGTCCTCGCTGGCATTCGTGGCCGTCAACTTGTCGGCGGCGTACTTTCTTGGATTGGCCGACAAATCCTCGGTCGGAGTTGTCGCCGCATCTCAAATGGCGTTTGCGACCTTGCTCGGCTTCGTTGGTTATCTGTGTTTCCGATTGATTCCCACCAAAGCACCGCCCGCCGACGGTCGGCCGACGATGCGATTGGCAATTTTCGAAAACATTCGTGAGGCGGCCGGCGTCGTATTGCACGACGGGCGTTATCGGCGATTCCTTA
>CAZNMP010000152.1:0-7031 GCA_964573875.1 uncultured Planctomycetaceae bacterium
GGACCGGCTACCCGCATTCTCGAAATCCGGAATGCCGAAGAAACCTTCGTCTTCTCCGCTGCCTCCGCCTTCCGAGGCCGTGGAGATATTCTCCTTAGGCAACTCGATCACTCGCAAATTGTCGAACATTCCGGAGCTTTCCCTGCCCGAGCGATGAATGCTGATCGAAAATTTCTTTCCATTTAGAACCGGCGTGGTGAACTTGCTTCGGAATACATTAGTTCGGTAAAGGCCGTCGATCACGCACACCTGAAAAGCATCACCACCGTCATAGTAGACATACAGGTGATGCAAAACATCCACATCGGGCACAAATCCCATGTCGGTATTCATAACAATGCCATCAACGCGAAACGCACCGCGCATGGTTTCCTTCGCGTCGCGGGCATAATGGCCTGGATGAAATGCAACAACAAGCTCGCCAAGTCGCAAAGCAATGTGCGAATTGCCGTAGTTGCTGCTATCACAGCCCAAGTCAACCGAAACTAGCATCCTGCCCGAGAATTCCCTCGCGACTGACGCGATTTCCGTATCCACGGGCACAATCCCGTCGAATCGGACTTCTGTTTTATCACGCGAAATCCGCAAGAAGCCATTTTGAACAATGGCCGTTGCCGCCGAGCTATCTTTTCCACCGACCGCATGGGGATTGTAGAGCCAATTGGGATATTGCCGTGGAAACGCCGCCGTATCGCGTTGGAAGGTTTCGAGGAACGCTATCTTGCCTTCCGAGAGATCAACAAGGCCGGGAAATGGATTGAATTCCACCCGCCGGACGAACCGACTTCGATCGACCGACTTATTCAGCTCCATCTTGCCGGAACTATCGACAACCACGGACTGCTTTTCATGCAATTGCACAGGCTTCGAATTTTCATCTCCGTTGACCGAGGCGACTTCGATGCGGCCCTTGAAAACGTAAGATCGGGTAGCGCCCGACCGATCCACCTCGACGCCGAACTCGGTTCCAAGATCGGTGACGATGGCCGAAGGCGTCCGCACGACAAATTCGGGGGCGGGGGATTGGGGGCGGGGGGAGGAAAATTTATGATTTATCACCTCTGAACCCTGATCCCTGGGTTCTGCCCCCTCCTTACTAGCCACGTTCTGGAACTGCCGACTACCCTCACCCCCGGCCCCTCTCCCGCTTGCGGGCGAGGGGAGATTGGTTTCACTGGCCACTGACCACTGACCACTAGCCACTAATTTCTGGCCACTAGCCACTTCTTCTGATCGCTGATCGCTGACCGCTGACCGCTTCTCCGTACTCTTCTCTCTCCCCTCTTCTCTCTTCTCTAATCTTGCCGTCAACTTTCCGATCGACAAGAAACCGCCGGCGGCCGAGTCTACTTCATACGTGACGGGGCTCTGCAAAACAACCTTTGCACCAGTATCGTAGGTGATTTCCAACAAGCCGGAAGAGAGAACAAACTTGTCGCCCAAGGATACGAGTGATTGTGGGGTGGGAATTAAAGGTTGGAAATTACGTATTCTTGAACCTTGAGCATTGAGCCTTGAACCTTTTTGAAGTTGGCAATCGACCGTGCCTGTGATGCGGCCAACGATCTCTTTCGCGAATACAGGCTCAACAACCGTTGGAGTCGGATGCTTGGCTTTCTTGGCAATCTGATGGTGATAGTGCGACACGTAGATCATCGAGCCGCCCCAGAGCCCCAGCCCTGTGATCACCGTGGCGATCAAGAGTGAAAACGGAATCTCTTGGGAGAAAAAGCCGATCATTCCTTGCATGGTCGAATTGAAAACCGATGGCGGCAAGGTGGGTGATGCAATAATTTCGGATTCCGTATTATTTGCTTCGTACTCGGCAATATCGTGCTTGCTGAATCCCGCGGCAGAGTCGGAAGACCGCTCCTCGGCATCAAACAAATTCGCCAGCGTTGCATGGATGCGATCATTCGTCAGCCCAAGCCGCAGATCGGAAAACAATCGCGAGTATTCGACGTACATTTCAAGCAAATCAGGATCGTTTTGCACAAGCTCGTCGATTTGGCGAATCGCATCGGCCGAAACATCGCCTTCTTGCCTCAGCAGAAGGAGTTCATGCAGCTCTTCGCGTTGTCGTTGGGTCGCGGTCATTGGTCGCGGTCCTTCGAAAGAGCCTTTTTAATGCAATCCAACAAGATGTCGTGGATGCGGCGGATCGAACGGTACACATACTGGGCGTTGCGGCCCACCTGCCGAGCCACGTTTTTGGCCGTGGCGCCTTCGCGATGAAATCGGGCAAGCAGATCCCGATCGCGCCGGCTGAGCTTATCGCGGCATTCCACCAGCGCTTCGGTTCTTGCGTCCAGCATGTCCGACATCACCACGATTTCTTCCGACATCAAATCCAAAAACTGCGTGCTGAAAAGACGCGGCGAACGCACCTGGCGGTCGCGCATTTTCAACACGTTGTAATATGCAATCCGGGCTGCCCAGGCACGAAAGTCGGTATCGGGCCGGTATTGGCGAAACTTTTTCCAGAGCGTCACGCAAGTCTCTTGAAAAACCTCGTCGGCATCCGAGGCATGCGGCACGAGGGCGTGGATATGCCCATAGATCGCCCGGCCATGCTCCTCGAACAACGCCGCGAACCGTTCCGCGTCTTCCGCGTTGTTGAAGCTATCCGGTGTTGGCAAATCAGTCGTCATTGCATGAAAGTTCTTAAAAACGCGGGGCATCCCTGTCTGCCGTGAAAAGAACACTTTCCGACATCTCTTAACCCGGCTTCTTACGGAAGTTTTTCAGTTATCGCGGCAAGATCTTGCTCTGCAACAAGTTGCAACGATCTCGCCGGCGCGGCAAAGATACCCCTTATCATTCAGGGTAATTCGCGCCATTGTAGAAAACACCACCCCAATGGGGCGCGACAACAATGAGAATGTTGCTCGTTCAGGATTCAGAGGAAGGCCGGGAATAGGACTACAAAAACGCGAGGAAATAGGAACAGGAGGGGCGTAAAACGCCCCTGACATGACCTGGGGTTGAAAGAACTTGGTTTGTTCGGCATCCGTTATCCCGGCGTGAACGCCGGGCCGAATACCGCCTGCGGCGGGCAAGTGCCGTGAACGGCCCTAACATTTGTATTTCCCGCCCCCCTCATATTTTTCAAGCGGACGGTGAACTACTTGCTCGGCTCGAACTTGATCGTCCACCGAACCGCGCGGCTTTCCTTCGACGTAATGCCGACTCGGAGCCAGCCGTCTTCATTTGCCACGGCCGGCTTCGAGGCAATCGTCACCCCAGCGGCCTGATCCTCGGCCGAAACCGCAACCGAGGCGACCTTCCACCGGCCGCCATCGTTGAGCCCCGCAATGCGCAGTTCATAAGGATCATTGCCCACCACTCGGCTCGTGGCCGTCAGTTCATACGCCGCATCATTCCAGCTTTCGTCCGAAACATCGACCATGCCTTGCGACACATGGCGCGACGTGCTGACCAACGTTGGCCGGCCCTCGGCCGTTCGCACGGCAATCACACGGCACGATTCCGACGGCACGTCGAACTTGAACTCGCTCTTAAACGCCGCAGCAGGCGCGTTCGACCAGAAATCGAACGAATGATACGTCTTCGCCGGGTCAAGCCCCGCCTTGGCCGTGGTGCAGCCAATCATGGAATTCTTGCTCTCCCAGTTGAACAGCCCAAGCACATCGCGACGGACCGGTTGCCGGGTGTCGGTCACCAGCCAGATCGACGGCATGATCGAATCAAAGTAATCCACCGGCCGGGCCGTCGCGCCATGGCTGGGAATCGTCCGCTTAATCACATCGAGCCGCTCGGCCGACAGGCCGGGGATCCAGTCGCTATTCAAATAGAATTGTCCGCTCAAGGCCACCCACGACGTAATCAGCCGAGCATGGTTCAGCGGAATCGAATTGCGCACATAAGACGGGTCGGGATCGTTCCACCACACCCGGCCGTTAAGGAAATAGAGCCTTGTGCCGCGCACCGGGCCCGTGATGATCGAGCCGCATTCGTTGTTCTTAATCTCCTGCTCGTAGTTCTTCCACGCTTGGCCGTTGTCCGGCCCAATGCGCATCGAATCAACCAGCCCGATGGTGCCGCCGAGCGTGCGCATGTTTTGGCTTACATTGCAGCCGGAAAAGAACACGTCCGGGCCAGCGGCCGCGCGGACAAGTTTTAGCCCATCGCGATATACTTCAATGTTGGTTTTCCACGGATCGTGGAACGGGGCATTGTTGCCGATATTGTCGTCGCGATAACCGTCGTTCACGTAAATCTGCTCGGTGGCCGAACCGGTCCATAGGCCATCCATCTTGAAGTAGTTGATGCCCCAGCCGTGGATCGTTTTGACCAACTCGGTCAGATGCTTTTGGACCTCGGGCAGCGTCAAATCGAGCGACGTGCCGCCCCAGGCCGTGTCGTAAGGCTTGCCATTCTCCCGCTTCATAAACCAATGCTGTCGATCCTTGTATTCCGGATCTTGAAAGTTGCGCGCAAACGGCATGAACCAAAGGCCGGTGGTCAGGCCCATTTTTTGCAACGCATCGGCCACCGGCTTCATGCCGTGAGCGAAGGGACCGTCCAGCCGAACGCGGTCGAAGCCGCGCCGCGGGCCGTTGAACTCCACGCTATCCTGCCACTGGTCGTCGATCTGAACGAAGGAGAAGCCAAACGGTTTTAATTCCTTCGCAACCAATGCCGACAGTTCAACAATCGATTTCTCATCGCCCGCCCCGCCATGCTGGTCGGAATACCACGTGCAATAGCCCGGCGTCTGTGGACGGAGCTTGATATTGTAGTGAGACGCCATCGCATCGGCATATTTCTCTTGGCCCAATCTGGCATCCTCGAAAAAGCCGATAACCAGGGTTTCGAGTTTGGCTATGTTGACGGTTTCGAAAGATGGAGATTCTCCACCAGGAATCCGCAGCCGGCCGTAGTCGATCTGAGAACGAAATTCCACTTTGCCGTCTTTCACGTTGGAAAACAACACGCCGCAGCCGCGGTCGTTGGTCAACCAGCCTGCCACGACGCCGCGGCGTGTTGCAGGATCGGCCAACGTTAAGAAAAGATAGCTCCCGGGATTCTTGTCGGGGGCCGTCAAACCGGCCGTGCCCATCGTGCGTAGCTCACTTGCAGGCTTGCCAAGATCCAACGTAAACGTTGCTGGCACGATCTTCTTAACATCCATCGGCTTATCACCGGGGTTCTGGATCATGCCGCTAAGGAAAACAAAAGGGCTGTCGCTTTGAAGCGATAGCGTAATGTTGCCTCCATCAGCCCGAGGCACCGTAATCACAGAACCGAGACTTTCCGGTTTGGCATGGGGTTTGGTAACCGAATCAGTCCCATCCAGTTTTCCATCTTTCAAAAAGACTTGGCCCGAGGCTTTATCTTTAACGGAAAACGTTTTGGCCCCATCGTCATACGAAACCACCAGAAACTTGTTTTCGATCGTATGCGTGGCGGCAAAAGCGGAAGAAGCAATAACGGTAGCGGCCATAAATGCAAAACAGGCAATGGAACGGCTCATGAATAGTTGCTCGGGGGGGTGGAGTAGGTTGGTTTGAGTAGTGCATTCTAGCAAATCGCCCAAGGTTTGTCATCTTTTCACCAAATGCGATTTTCCCTACAATGACGAATTCCGTTGGCTGCAACTGCCTCTGGGCAGTGCGCCGCATAACGGAAGGCTTAACAACCCGTTTGAGAAAGCTTAACAGCCTGTTTGGAAGGTGCTTTTGGGTGCCACTGGCTTGGCCAGTGCGGAAATCTCCAACATCGCATGGCACTGGCAGAACGAGCAGCACACTTTCTTCAATGGGTTGTTAACCTTTCAACTATCTGGTGGAGATGCCTTTGCAAACCTGCGGACAGGTCTCCAAAAACTGACAACTGAATACTGATAACTGAAAACACTCCCCTAACCACTCGCCACTAGCATGTTCTGGACTCGCACGCTTATTCCCACGATGAAAGAAACGCCCGAAGGGGCCGAAATTCCCAGCCACGTGTTGATGCTTCGCGCCGGACTGGTCAACCAGGTCATGGCCGGGGCGTATACCTATTTGCCGCTGGGCCTTCGCGCGTTGAAAAAAGCCGAGCGGATCGTCCGTGAGGAAATGGACGCCGCCGGAGCCATCGAGGTGGCCATGCCGTCGATGTCGCCCCGCGGGCTTTGGGAACAAACCAAGCGAGTGGACGCCTTCGGCGACGTGTTGGTCCAGTTGACCTTGAACCGCAGCAACCGCAAGGTTCACGTGGTCATGGGCCCCACGCACGAGGAAATCGTCACCGATCTCGTGTCGCGCCAGATCAACAGCTACCGCCAGATGCCCATCACGCTGTACCAAATCACCTCGAAATTCCGCAACGAGGAGCGGCCGCGGTTCGGCGTGCTCAGGACGAGCGAGTTCCTGATGAAAGACGCCTACAGCTTCAACGCCACATTCGGGTCGTTGTGTGAAACATACGACAAAATGTACGAGGCCTATTGCAAAATCTTCACCCGCTGCGGGCTGACCTTCCTTCCGGTCGAGGCCGAAAGCGGCCCCATCGGCGGCGACGCCAGCCATGAGTTCATGATCCCGGCCGAAAACGGCGAGGACAGCGTTTTGCATTGCCAATCGTGCGGTTATGCAGCCAATCAAGAAAAGGCTGAGATCGGCACGGTCGATTGCACCACGCCCGACGTGCCCCAAAAGCCGTTGACCAAAATCCCCACGCCTGGCGCGCACACGATCGAGCAGGTCAGTGCATTCTTGAAATGCAAGCCGAACAAGCTCATCAAAACCCTGATTTACGTGGCCGACGGTCAGCCCATCGCCGTTCTGGTCCGCGGCGATCACGATGCCAACGAAGGCAAGATCCGCCGCGCACGCAAAGCATCGAAACTCGAACTGGCCCCGCCCGAGATCATCAACCAAGTGACCGGCGCTCCCGTCGGATTCGCCGGCCCAGTCGGAATGCAACAAAAAATCCCGATCTTGGCCGACCGCGACATCCAACACATGGTCAACGCCGTCACGGGCGCTAACGAAGCGGAAACGCACTTGGTCGGCGTCAACGTG
>CAZNMP010000153.1:0-7019 GCA_964573875.1 uncultured Planctomycetaceae bacterium
CGATCTCGATGGACGTGTTCGGTCCCGTGGCCGACAACGCCAACGGCATCGGCGAAATGGGTTACGACAAGAAGGAAATGGGCGAGCAGAAGTACAAGGAAGCCCGCCAGATTTTGGCCGACCTCGACGCCGTGGGCAACACGACCAAGGCCATTACGAAGGGTATCGCCATCGGTTCTGCCGTGATCGCGGCCGTGTCGCTGTTCAACAGCTTCATTGTCTCGGTCGGTTCGGGCGGCAAGGGCGAGAGCGAGCGGATCTCCGACACGGTCTACAACATGGTCGCCTCGATGCTGACCATCTCCGATCCCACGCTGTTCATCGGCATGTTGATCGGCGGCGCCGTGCCCTTCCTGTTCAGCTCGATGACGATTCGTGCGGTCGGCCGCGCGGCCTTCTTGATCGTGAAGGAATGCCGTATCCAGTTCCGCGATAAGGAAATTTGGGCTGGCACGAAGAAGCCTGACTACGGGCGCGTGGTCAACATTTGCACCGGCGAAGCCCAGAAGGAATTGATCGGTCCGGGCCTGTTGGCCATGTTGGTGCCGATCTTGGTCGGCTACGGTCTGGGCGTCGTGGCCTTGGCCGGCTTCTTGGGCGGCATGATCGTCGTCGGCCAATTGTTGGCCGTCTTCATGTCCAACTCTGGCGGCGCTTGGGACAACGCCAAGAAGATGATCGAGGACGAACCCAAGAGCGACACCACCGGCAAGGGCAGCGAGAAGCACAAGGCTGCCGTGACCGGCGACACCGTCGGTGACCCGTTGAAGGACACCGCCGGCCCGGCCATCAACCCCTTGATCAAGGTGATGAACATGGTCAGCTTGCTGATCATCGGCCTGATCCTGCCCTACGACAAGCTTGTCGTCGAGAAGCTTGGCAAGGAAAACGTCAGCGTGGCCTTCAAGCCGCACGACACGCAGTTCTGGGTCGTGATCGCCATCTGCGTCCTGGGCTTGGTCTGGGCCATTTGGCAGTCGAAACGCGAGTCGAAGCACTCGATGGATTCGTAACTAATCGGTCAAATCTGATTTGACGTAAAATTCAGGGGCGGCGGTTTTTCGGAACTGCCGCCCCTGTTGTATTAAGCGGTCGGCGATCAGTTTTCAGCAGTCAGCTATCAGCGATTAGCTTTCAGCCGATAGATACAAATAGCTCATGGTTGCCGAAATGAGACAGCAACCGCAGACCGTCTTGTTTAAGCCCTTCAGACTACATCCCGGGCAGTTTTGCAAGGCTGGGACAACGACGCGATTGCGGCAATATCCGCACAATAGCTAACAAGAATTCGTATTACTGATAGCTGACGGCTGAAAGCTGAACGCTGTTCGTCGGCATCAACGCCACTGCACCCGCAGACAGCCAAGCCATTTGGCCTCGGAATCGATGATGGTTTGGCCAAAGCTATTTGGGTGGGCAGCGCAAAGGACCAAGCCGGCCATGACCGCTTGGTTCTCGAACTTGAAGATGCCGGCCACCGACGACCACGGCGTCCCTTTGCCGGCTTCGCCGGGCAGTTTGACGTTTTTAAAAAAGATGTGAGCGAACCCGTTGGCGCTCACTTGGTTGGGCCAGCGTCGGATAAGGGGCTGATGCAGGGCGGCCACTTTATCGAGGCCCGGCAAAATGGCATCCAGAAGCGATGCAACTTCCGCGTCGGAGGGCAAATCACGGACGCGGCCGGCAGGAGCCAAAACGACGGCCGCTAATCGTACCGGAAGATTGTAGTATTCCAGAACCGGCGATCCCGGATGAGGACCGGCGTCGCCTAGTGCTTCAACATCAATGGTAAGATTTTCAGGCAGCGGTGCTTCGACCTTTTTGCGCCTTCGAAACAGCCGCCATGCAATCCACATTCCGAAAAGGGCGGCGACGATCAGGACACCGTAGGGCAACCAACTGACGATCGTGGGCGATAGGATGTCTTTTACGCTATCCAAGGGGGTTTCGGACATGGATTGCTCCTTGATCTTATCTGGATTGCGTTACGGCTGCGCCGCCTTCGAGAACTTGGATCGCGACGTCGTCGAGCCTAGCTTCGCCGATGCCCGAGAGAGCGAATGTAACGCACATAACACCTGACTGCGGTGCAACGCGATACAAGGCGAACTGTCGCCATTCCTTGGTTTGGCCAATGCGGTCGGCCAATGCCTCGCCCGTCAATGAATCGACGACCAGCAGTCCGTCGGTGCTGCCCATGATGGGCGAAGGCACGTGGACCCAACCGAAAATGCAGAGGATTTGTCCGGCTTCGACGGGAATCGTAGGACTGGTGAACAACACCGGCGGCGTTTCGACCACGGCAGGGGGACTTTTCGGATCAGCGGCAGCCGCCAGCAAACGAAGTCCCAACCGGCCGCTGCGTGCTGCCGAGGGCGACAAATCGACAGCCGTTTGCAGCGACGGCGTAGAGTTTTGGATATAGCGCCAACCGGCGCGCATCATCGTGTTGATGTCTTCAAAATCGCCGCCGGCAATCCGATTAGGGCCGAAGTGGCCGGCAGCCAAGCGATTGACCAGCTGCCAATGATACGGCAGCGTATCGAAGCTGACCGCGGCGGGGCTGGTGACCGGCGAAACAAGACCCTTGACGGCGACGTCCCAATACGCACGTTCGATCATGCGGAGCGACCGCTGGGCGCGCTGCGCGTTTTGTGCCGCGCCCAACGCATTGCCGGCAGCTAGCTGGGCATCGCAAGTCTGAAGATTTTCGCGCGCGGTTTTCAGCCATTGCGGCGGGCCGTTGACGGGCATGCGCGAGGCAATATGACCGGATATCGCTTGTACGGAATTCATTTTATGCACGGCCAAATGCCGCTGCAATTCGGCGGCGCGACGCCCTGTTTCCGAGGTCTTGCGATTGACCGCGTTGATGATCAAGGGATCGTGCGCCAACAGGATTTGCGTGGTCAGGCCGAATTCGTCCAATGTGACGCACATGCCGCCCGCCACACGTTTGTGCTGCAAAACGCGGACGCCGGCGGGGGTCAGTTCGTAAGCGTTGGAAGCCTCGGGCACGCCTGGCGCGATGAGCGACAAGGAATTTGCCGCCGATTGGGGCGGCACGCACTGCGACATCGAGGCCGACCAAATCGGCAACAGCAGCCGCGCGCGTTCGGTGCGCAATACGGAGCCGACTACTTCCGCCGCACTGGAATCGGCCGAAGCCACGTAGCTGCCCGCCGCGGCCCAAGGTTCGATCAGTTCCAGTTCGAGATTGAGCAATTCCATCGACATGGCCCGCTGTTGCGTTTCGGCATCGGGGCCGTCCAAGGGCGAATCCGAGAGGAACAGCAGTCCCCGGCTTCCGGCTGAAACCGCCGTATAGGCCAACAGTCGGATTTGATCGGGCGAAACTACCGTCGGTGGCGGCCTGCTCGGATCTAAAACCGCGAGCTGTTGACGAAGCGATTCGTTGGGCTGCGTTTGCACCGTAGTCCAAACCGACGTGCCGGGCCGGGCCAAAAGCGGTTGGCGCCGCACCCATTGGGCATAATCATTCAAGTTCAAACTCGTGCCCAGCGGCCGACGGTCGATCAGCAACAGATCGGTTGCGCGACTGTAACCGCGTAAATCAACTCTGGGACGACAAATCAACGGGCGATTGCCTCGGCGATCCGCGGCACGAACTTGCTCGGCCCAACGCTGCACGGCATCGAGTTCGGCCTCCGTCAAATCGTTGCCCAAATCCCAGGCCAAAACGCTGTCGAACGCCGGTCCAATGTCCATCAGCGGTCCTTCCGCGGCGCGAGGCGGCGGACAGATCAACCAAAGCCCGAGCCGGTCGGCCTCCTCCAAAATTTCGGGCGCGGGCAAGCGTTCGAGCCAAATGGTATTGAATCCGATGCGTTTCAACACTGACAGCGGCTCGCCGCGATGCTGGATCATGCGGGGGAACATGGGGCGGCCGTTGACCAACAGGATCGATCCGACCAGTTTTACAGAGCGTCGCGGCGGAGCTGCGGCCGAAGGAACGGCCGAGAAGGCGCTGGAACTGCCGGAAACCGCCGTGAGTCTCGGCAAGGAAGACGCATTGCTGCCGGCCGGCGCGACATCCTCGGCAGAGGCTGATGAAACCGGCGGCAAACGAACCGGCACCAAGGGAGATACTTCCGCACCAGGAGCGACGGTTGCGATATCCGAGGAGACCGGCGGTTTGGGTGTCCAGGCGCCGGCCGTTTGTTGCGGCGGTGAAAGGGCAGGGCCTTGTTCCTCGGAGGGCGCCGTGCCCGTGGCCGCATAGCCGGCAACTTCCAAATCGTCGATCCAAACATTGGTAATGCCGGGCCCACTGTGAACGTTCAACAATATACAATCGACGTAAGCTTCGCGGTCGTCGACTTGAGGCCCAAATTGCATGCGCAACACGTGGACCTGCCGAGTCAGCAGAGTAGGAATGCCGGCGATTTGCAGCCGCTGCCAACGGCCGACGTCGTTATAGGCCGTGCCGGTGATAATGGCCGCTAAAGGTTTGCCGGATTTTGGATCGGTCGATCGCGGCAATACGATGCGAATGGCCAGTTGGATGCCAGGTCGATCCGATTTCACCCAAACATTCGGTGAAAGTTCGGCAATAACGCGAGGCCTTCCGACATCGTGTGCGAAATAAATTGGCGGGTCGGCCTCGCTTTCGATTTGCAACCACTCGCAGCCTTTGCCTTGCCGTGCATCATTCTGAAGCCGTTGGTGTTGAAGGATGCGAAAGCGAGCATTTTCGCCGGCATCATGCCACGACGGCTGCGGCCCCTCGAACCCTTCTTGCCATGCCGTTTGCGCAGCCGCCGACATTGCCAGAACGGCCGGCAGCAACACAGCAGCGGTAAAAGCTCTAGCGAAGGGCATTGTTATGGGCCAAGGGAGCAGCGGTCAGGGGCGCAAGCCGCTCAAGGCTTCCACCTAACCACGACAAAGCTCGATGTGGCTAAAAAACAACAAGGTTCACGGGATCGCTACTTCGACGTAACTGGTGCTTGTATCAGGATTTGCGAATAGTATCCAGATCAAACGTAGTGAATTGTCATCATGGTTGTTTTTGAGAAAAAAACAGCGAAAACAGCAAGTCCTTATGCTGCAATAGGTTGCGGCAATTGTCGGTCGGCGTCTGTTGTCTGGCATAGCACGTGCTTTTGTGAGTCTCAACCACTTTGAAGGAGACATCCATGAGCGACCAGACCAACGTCCTGAAACCCAACACCGACGACGTACCCCGCGAAGTTCTCGATTTGACCGATGCCGTCCGTACTTTGCCATCGGAATACCGCCAAGTAATCGAGCCGTTCCTCACGCGGGTCATCGACAGCAACCGTCGCCGTCGCCGTATTCTTTTGTTGGTTCAAGACGCCCTCAGCCAACTGCGTTTGGATATGAAGTATCTGACATTCGATCTCGAAGCTACCCGGCGCGAGCGGGACGAGTATCGCCGCAAGCTGGATGAGGCGGTGTAAGTACTTTTGCAGAGGGGGTTGTGAACGAGGCCTCCGGCTTCTAGGATTGAACAGTTTCACATCCATTGGATTAGCGGGAACGGCACCGGCATGGGACAACCAACCGCCGAACAAATCGCGCAGCGGGCCTTCAACTTGGGACTCCTGGATGAACGACAACTCCAGGAGGTCTGGGCCTCGTTCGGCAGTCGTCATGTGCAGCTTCAGGATCTGCTGCAAACCTTGGTGCGCCGCGAATATATGACCAATTACCAGGTCGAACGCCTGGTAAAAGGCGAGCGATCGGGGTTCTTTTTCGGCGACTATAAAGTTCTCTATCTGGTCGGAACAGGCACATTCGCCCGGGTTTATCGTGCGGTTCATCGCACCACCGGCAAAATCGTGGCGCTCAAGGTGCTGCGGAATCGGTATAGCGAAAATCCGGCCCAGGCCAATCAGTTCATTCGCGAGGGGCAGGTAGGCTGCGCTTTGCGCCATCCCAATATCGTGCCGATCTACGAGGTGGCCTCCCACCGGCGAACGCATTTCTTGGTGATGGAATTCATCGAGGGCCGCAATCTTCGCGAGTTCGTGAAAATCCGTAAGAAGCTCGATCCGGCCGAGGCCACGCGGATGATGATCGGCATCGCCGACGCCTTGCGCTATGCGTTTGAGAATAGCCTGACCCACCGCGATTTGAAGATGAGCAATATCCTGGTTTCCAGCCGAGGAGAAGCCAAGATCGTGGATTTTGGCCTGGCCTCGATGGATGAGACGCTTACGGATGATCAACTGGCCGATCAACCAAATACGCGCACGGTGGATTATGCCGCTTTGGAACGCGCAACCGGAGTGCGAAAAGACGACACCCGCAGCGACATCTATTTTCTCGGCTGTATTTATTACAACATGCTGACGGGCCAGCCGCCGCTGGCCGAAACGCGCGACCGTTTGCAACGGCTTAGCAAACAACGTTTCTTGGATGTGGTTCCAATCCAAAAGGCGGATCCGTCGATTCCCGGCTGCGTGGCCGCGGTGGTCAGCAAGGCCATGATGCTCGATCCCGAGTATCGGTATCAATCGCCGTCGGCCATGGTGGCCGATCTTCGCATTGCCGAAAAGCGATTGGCCAGTGGAGACTTCGAGGCGGAAACGCCCGCCTTGGGAGGCGACAGCAACGCCGATCTGCGCAGCGGCGCCCCCTCCGTTACTTCGCTGCCCGACACCGGCCGAACGGTGATGGTGGTCGAGTCGGACGGAAAAATGCAAGATGTTTTTCGCGAAGGCTTCAAGCGAGCGGGCTATCGTGTATTAATGACGGCGGATCCGGTGCGGGCCGCAGTTCGGATTCGACAGGATCCGGCGCTGGCCGATTGCGTGATTTTGAACGCTCAGCAGATTGGTTCCCCCGCGGTGGAAATTTTCAACAAACTTGGCAAAGACCAGGAAACCCAGTCGGTTCCCACGCTGCTGTTGCTCGACGAAAATCAGAGTTCGTGGAAATCACAGGTGGAACTAGCCAAGCACCGCACCGTGCTCATCATGCCCATTACCATGAGACAATTGCGCAACGTCTTATCGCAATTGGCGCCGGCG
>CAZNMP010000154.1:0-7018 GCA_964573875.1 uncultured Planctomycetaceae bacterium
CTGGCAGAGCCAGTGGCACTCACTGAATAAAACCCCAACAGCGTGAATCACTACAATAGTTTAGTTACCAACGATCTCAAGCGTTCGCACAACGTCCTTGGCCATCTGATCGATCAATGCCGCGACGGATGCAAACCGTTTAATTTCCCTTAACCGAGCAAGAAAGTCAATCTCGATCGGCTGGTCGTAGATATCCCCTTCGAAACCGATCAGAAACGCTTCGACCTTGATCCCACCCTCGTCAAAGGTGGGGTTAGGGCCGACATTGACCGCGGCCGGATGCCAGACGTTCTCGACGCACGCCCGTGCGGCGTAAATTCCGGCCCCGGGCATCAAGGTATCGATCTGCCCCACATTGGCCGTGGGATAGCCGATTTGCCGGCCTCGTCCTGCTCCGTGAATCACGAACCCGCGAATCCGATAGGGACGGCCGAGCATCAAACGGGCGGCGTCAACTTGTCCGGCTGCTACCGAGGCACGGATGCGGGAGCTGGATACAATTTGCCCTGCTGCTTCGATCGGCTCAGCCACTTCAAACGGCATATTCGATTCGGCACAAAACGAACGCAGAACCTCGACATTGCCCGAACGATTGTGGCCAAAGAAAAAGTTCGGCCCCTCGACCATCGCTTTCGCTTCGAGTTGCTCGTGAACCACATGGTCGAAAAATGCGCGGGCTTCGAGGGCGAGAAATTCTTTGTTGGTTGGGTAAACGATCGTCGCGTCCACGCCAAGCTCGGTCAATATCTCGATCTTTCGCTCGATCCAGATCAACGGCTCGGGGGCGGCCTCGGGATGTAAAATCCTGGCAGGCGGCGGATCGAAGGTAAAGACCACGGCCGGCCCCGCCACGCGCTCCGCCATCGCATGCAACCGCTCGATCAACCGAGCATGCCCCAGGTGAACGCCGTCGAAATTGCCGATGGCAATGGCGCCGCCGCGAAGCGATTCGGGGATGGCATTGAGGTTGCGAAGTAAAATCACGGCGTTTTGGGGAGCTTTGGTGCGTGGTTAGACAAACGCCCCATGATTGCGGTCACGGGCGAAGATGCGCAGACCGCTATTATACGCCGGTATGGACGTTTTGTTTAGGGAGGGGGGGAAACCCAAAAAACACCGCTATTCCACTATTCCACCGGATCGCGGCTGATTGGTTCCATAACCTTGGTGTTCCGATCGACGGCCAGAACGATGGTACGTCGTTCGGCCCCGTCGCGGCTGCTTGCCACCATCGGAAGGACGTGGCGACGGTCGGGCAGATTAAAACGCACGGCAAACGTGCCGTCGCTGCGGATTTTCACGGGTTCGCCCTGCAAGGTAACATGGGCGTCCGGTTCGGTCACTCCGTGGACGATGAGTTCCGTATCGACTTGGAATTCGAAGTTCGAGTTTTCCTCGGAAAAACCAGCGGCCCCGCGCCCGAATTGCGTTACGGTCGGATCGCCCATCGGGCGCTGCAATCGTTCCTCGAACACTTCCTTCAACTCGCCGCTCGTTTCCGATTCGCTATAGCCGCCGCTGAGGGCGAAAATACGCTCGAAATCCTTGGCAACGTCGGCCCAGTTTCGGTCGAAGGTATCGCCAGTCGCCGTGGGGGGAGTGCTGACGACATTGCTCCGCGCCAAACAGAAGAAACGGCCTCCGCACGCTAAATATCCGATGTCTAACTGGAAACTCTTGGGCGGCGAGTAAACATCGATGTACCAGTTATTCACGTTGCCGTGGATCTCTACATCGCGGATCGGTTGCCGGGTCGAGGTCGTCGTGCCGTCGCGCAAGACCTCACAAACGCGCAGCACGGGATGAGCGCCATGCCAATACTGCCCGAGAGCTACTTTCGCGCGCTCAATGCTCTTGCGGCTCAGTTCCCAATAGGCGTGAAGCCAATAGGGATCGCGAACCATGACAACCAGCCGATCCTTAATGCCTGCTTCGCCGTCGGTAATCGGCCGGAACGTCAAGTCCTTGGCCTCGGCCAACTTGTTTTGTATCTGCTCCAGCTCTTGGGGGGGCTTGTGGGGGGCAGGTTTTTTGCTTGCGGCCTGGCGCTCACTGTTGGCGCGACGACTTGCCTCGGCCCTGACTCGCTGCAAAAGGGCTTTGATGAGCTCATCTTTTTTCATCGAATGCCAGCCGGGCACTTTTTTCTTACGAGCCATCGAGGCTAAGTCCCGAACTGTGCGAGTCTTAAGATCTGCTGCTGTCATTGCGAAAAAACTCCAGTCAGTGTCGCGGCACTCCATCACCGCCAGAGTTGACGATCTGCCGTTGGTAGGCACCCTAGCAGTATGGCCAAGGTAAAGCAGATTGCCCGGTTTTGTCCTTTCATTTTAATCAGAGGTTCCGAAATACGCAAATATTTCCGTCTCAAAGCCGCCTTGGGAAGGGTTTTCCAATGCATCGTAATGCCCTATCCCACATAGGTTTGCGACGATTCCTTGTGAAAGGGCAAAAAACCGTGACCTGTAAGAAAAAAACGCAATTTTTTCACCCGTCCATGCCCTGATTTATGCTTGCCATAGTACAAGGAAATCCGGCCAATCCCCCGGTTTCAGCATAGCAATATTCTGTGGTCAAAATAGATAACCTGTGAAGCGGGCGGGCTTGCCCGCCGTGTTATAGGATGAAATGCGTAGGGCGGGGTCGAGCGAAGCGATGGCCCGCCATTTTGTGAGGATTTCCACGGCGGGCCATCGCTTCGCTCGACCCGCCCTACCGAAAACTAATCCGGCCAATCCCCCGGTTTTGGGCAATTGACATTCCTGGGCACAGTCGCTAGATTGTCTATTTTAACAGTTTCACACCATTAGCGAGCCTACCGTCCGTGAAGCAACCGAGTGATGACCGCTCACCATTAGCCTTGGGGCTAGAGTGGTCATCCCGAATCACAACCGTTGCGTTGGAGATGGTACTTCCTTCGCTATTGGGTTATTGGCTTGACCAGCGTTGGGGCACACGCCTGTTGTTCCTTATCTTGGGAGCAGGGATTGGATTGGTGACAGGGTTCATGAGCCTGTTGCGAATGACACGCCCTCCCAAGTCCGACGATCATGATGGGCAGGATTAAAAATCTTCGAAACCAAACGACCGCGGTCAAAATTTTGATTTTGACCATCGCGGTTTTTTCGGCATTGGCGATCGCGGCTCCCTTAGCTGGTTTCTTTGGCGGAACGACGGCCGTTTGGGCTACGGTTCTGGCGGCGCTGGTGTGCTACGCGGGAGCCGTATTAGCTTTGGGATTCAATGCGATTTTGCATCAACCGGAACACGCTTTACTCGCATTGCTTCTCGGCATGATGGCGCGGATGGGTATTCCCTTCGGCCTTGGGCTGGCCGTCCACCTGCAAGGCGGTCCACTAGCCAAAGCCGGTTTGTTGTATTATCTTTTAGTGTTTTACCCCATCACACTCACGACGGAAACGATCTTGTCGTTGCCACCGGCCAAGCGGTCGCAACGTGATGCGACCGATCCCGCCGGTACTATGTAAATATCGCAGCGATGAGTGCAGACCCCGTCCAAACCGCCGTCCATCACGTCAAAGACACGACGCGCATTGATTTGCCCTTTGAAAAATGGGACTTTGATTTGCCGCAGGTATTCGGTGTCCAGCTCACCAAGCTGATGGTGATGGAACTCGCAGTGGCTGTTTTGATGCTTGCGATTTTCATCCCGCTTGCCCGAAAGCTTTCGAGCGGAAAAGCTCCCAAAGGCCGTTTGAGCAACGCCTTCGAGGCTTTGATTCTCTTCATGCGGAACGAAGTGGTGCGGCCGTCGATCGGTTCGCACGATGCCGACCGTTTTCTCCCGTTTATTCTGACGGTGTTTTTCTTCGTCCTGTTCTGCAATCTCATGGGCATGTTGCCCTGGATGGGATCGCCCACCGGCTCGATCAACGTAACGGCCGTGTTGGCGGTCATTACGTTTCTGGTGGTGATCGGCGCGGGCATGAAGAAGTACGGCGTGGTTGGTTATTGGCTCGGGCTTTGCCCGCACATGGATCTGCCCAAACCGATGGCTGTCGTTTTGATTCCCATGATCTTGGCCATCGAAATTTTGAGCCTCTTCATCAAGCACATCATCTTGGCCATTCGTCTTTTAGCGAACATGTTCGCGGGCCATTTGGTGCTTGGCGTGATTTTAGCCTTCATCCCAATGTTCGTGCATCAAGCCCTATGGTACGGCGTTGCTCCGGCCGCGGTGCTGGGCGCGACGGGTTTGAATATGTTGGAGCTTTTAGTGGCCTTTTTACAGGCCTACGTTTTCGCGTTTTTAGCGGCATTGTTCATCGGCATGTCCGTTCACCAGCACTAGGGTGTTTGGTTCGGCGGCGGTCGAGTTTTTTAAGTTTTGTGAAGGAGAAAGTCCAGTGAACCGGTTGTCCAAGATTGCGTTGTTGGTGGTGATGCTTCTGTTGGTTGCTTCGCCGGCGTTTGCTCAAGACAAAGAAGCCGCTCCCGCGGTTGCTTCGACGATCATGGCAGGCGCCGCGGTTGGTGCTGGCTTGATCATTCTGGGCGCCGGTCTCGGCATCGGCAAGATTGGTTCGAGCGCGGTCGAGAGCATGGCCCGTCAGCCTGAAGTGGCCGGCAGCATTCAAACGGCGATGATTATTTCGGCCGCGTTGATCGAAGGTGCCACGTTCTTCGCGTTGATCGTTTGCATCGCCAAGTAACGGCCTGAGATACGTTTTTCCGGGGGCAGGCGTCTTTGGCCTGCGCCGTAAACGGAAAACGGATCAGGTTATTACCGTGGGTTTTGTTTGTCACTGGTTAGAAGGCGACCGCATTATGTTTTATCGAGTTATGAATCGGCTGTTGATCGGCTTGGCTGCCGTAGCGCCGGCAAACGTATGCCTGGCGTCGGCCGGAGGCGAGGGCGAGCATCAAGTTTCGCTCAACCCGCTTTCGTGGGAATGGATCCAACAAGACTTGGCCATCTGGACGGCCGTGGTCTTCGTGGCTCTGTTGATAATCCTGACCAAGTTCGCTTGGAAGCCGATCATTGCGGGACTCGACAAGCGCGAGCGGAACATTGCCGATCATATCGCCCAGGCCGAGGCCTCCAATCAAAAGGCCAAGGATCTGCTGGCCGAGTATGATCGCAAATTGGCTGCCGCGCAGGATCAGGTGCGTTCGATCGTTGACCAGGGCCGTCGCGACGCCGAGCAGATCGGCCGGGAGATGGTTGAAAAGGCGAAGGACGAGGCGGCAGCGGAGCACCAACGCGCGATCCAGCAGATCGACGCCGCCACCTCCGCGGCAATCAAGGAATTGGCCTCGCAAAGCGCGGCCCTGGCCGTTGATTTGGCCGGCAAAATCGTCCACGCGAAGCTTAATCCGGCCGACCATGCCCGGTTGATCGATCAGGCCGTGGCCGGTTTCATGCAGAAGAACTGAAAAAGAACATTCCAAGAACTGATTTTCAAGAGCCCAATCCTATCAAGATATTGATCGTTGGAATTTGAACATCGGACCTTGGACCTTGCATTTTTTTATTTTCCATGGCTGAATCCAAAGACATAACCGCCGAGGACGCCCGCATGGCGGCCCAAATCGAGGCCGACGTAGGCGTCGAGCATATTGCCGACGTCTATGCGCAGGCACTATTGGCCGCAACCGAAAATGCCGGCCAAACCGTTGCGGCGATCGAGGATTTCGACGCCGTCGTGACCGAGGTTCTCGACCGTTTCCCCAAGCTGGAAACCGTCTTGGCCTCGATCTTGGTTTCGCCTGACGAAAAATCGGCCTTGATCGACCGTGTCTTGGGAGGCCGTGCGTCGCCCTTGCTGGTGATTTTTCTCAAGGTCGTCGCGCATCATGGACGGTTGGATTGCCTTCGTGCGATTCATCGTCAAACCCATGCCGCGTTCGACAAACTGCGCAACCGCATTCCGGTGCGGCTTAGCACGGCCGAGCCGCTTAGTGCGGCGGCCATTGAACACATTGCCGAAAGCCTCCGCGTGAAGCTTGGCGGCGAACCCGTATTTCAACATGAGACCGATCCCGCCCTGATCGGCGGCGCCGTTCTCCGCATCGGCGACGCCGTCTATGACGGCTCGATCGCCAACCAATTGCAAAATCTTCGACAACAGATGATTGATAGGACCGCCCATGAAATTCAAAGCCGACGAGATCGCTTCCGTCATTCAGCAGGAAATTGAACAGTTCGAGTCACGTATTGACGTCCGAGAAGTCGGCCGCGTGATCGAGGTGGGCGACGGCATCGCGCGCGTCTACGGACTCTCCGGCGTGATGGCCGGCGAAATGGTGGAATTCACCACCAGCTCGGGCGCCATCAACGGACTAGCGTTCAACCTCGAAGAAAATTCCGTCGGCGTCATCATCCTCGGTGACTACCTGACGATCAACGAGGGCGACGAAGTCCGCAGCACCGGCAAGTTGTTGTCGGTGCCCGTGGGCGATGCCGTGTTGGGCCGCGTTATCGATCCGCTCGGCAATCCGCTGGACGGCGCCGGACCGATCGCCACGACCGAACGCCGTATGGTCGAATCGCTTGCCCCGGGCGTGGCCGGCCGTCAACCGGTGAAAGTGCCGTTGCAAACCGGCATCAAGGCCATCGACTCGATGACTCCGATCGGACGCGGCCAGCGCGAGTTGATCATCGGCGACCGCAAGACGGGCAAAACCGCCATCTGCATCGATACGATCATCAATCAGAAGAACACCGGCGTGAAGTGCTTCTACGTGGCCATCGGTCAAAAAGAATCGACCGTGGCCGGCTTGATCGAAACGCTTCGTAAGCACGGCGCGATGGACTATACGACGGTTGTCGTCGCGGGTGCGAGCGATCCGGCTCCCCTGCAATATATCGCTCCCTATGCCGGCTGTGCGATGGCTGAGTTTTTCACGTATAAAGGCCAGGATTCGTTGATCGTTTACGACGACCTTTCGAAGCAAGCGACGGCCTATCGTCAGGTTTCGTTGTTGATGCGGCGTCCGCCGGGACGCGAGGCCTACCCCGGCGATATGTTCTATTGCCACCGCCGTTTGCTCGAAC
>CAZNMP010000155.1:0-7009 GCA_964573875.1 uncultured Planctomycetaceae bacterium
GGAAAAAGTTCAAGATCGTCATCGCGGGACCGGACACCGAGAGCAGGAGTGATCGTGTGATGTCCGGCGGCGGCCAAGTGAGGGTCCGCACCATCCCTGCAAGCCCGAGAACGGATCTTGAGAAGGAGACTATTTGCATGAAATTCGCTGATTTTATCTGTAAGGATGCGATCATCTCGCAGCTTACTTCAATGGACAAGGAAGGAACCATTCGCGAAATGGTCCAAGCCTTGTCCAAGGCGGGGCAATTCGAGGCCGACGAAGCCGAGAGCATCGTCAAGGCCATTCTGAAGCGAGAAGAATTGGGCAGCACCGGCATCGGCCGGGGCGTTGCCGTGCCGCATACCAAACACCCGAGCGTCGAACGCCTGGTGGGTACGGTCGCGGTCAGCAACCTGGGCGTCGATTTTGCCAGTCTCGACGGCGAAGTCGTACACCTGTTCTTTCTTTTGGTTTCACCGCCGGATCGGCCTGGAGACCATCTTCGGGCGTTGGAAAACATTTCGCGTCAACTTCGCGATGAAACGTTTTGCCGCTTCTTAAAGCAGGCGAAAACGGTTGAGGATATTCAGACATTGTTGAACGAGGCCGATAACAATCAGTTCGGATCGTGAAACCGCTATGCCGGAGACTAAACTAACCCGCAACGTGGTCGTTACCGATCCGTCCGGCGTTCATGCTCGTACTGCCGTCGCCATTGCCGAAACCGTGCGGCGCGGCAAATCGCGAGTGACGTTGGTTAAGGGCGGACGCCCGGTTCAGGGGACCGATGTGTTGCAGATCATGACCATGGTGGCCGACCAGGGCGAAATCGTTACGCTCGAAGTCGTCGGGCCGGATGCCGAAGAGGTCTTGGTTGCCCTTGAGCCGTTGTTTGCCGGCAGATTTGGCGGGGAAGCCCAAAAATCCGCGTAATCGCAGATGCAGAAATTACAAGGTATTGCCGTTTCGCCCGGCGTAGCCATCGGCGAGGCGCTGGTGATGGACAACGAGGGATTTCGGATCCCCCGGCGTTTCGTTGCGCGCGATGCCGTGGTCGATGAGTTGGAGCGGCTCGACAAGGCCGTGGCCGCCGCGGCCTCTGAAATTGCGCATCACCGCGAAACCGTTTCTGCGGAATTGGGCGAAAAATACGGCGCCATCTTCGAGGCGCACCTGCAAATGTTGCAGGATTCGCGTTTACGTAGCGAGTTGGAGGAAATGATTCGCCAGCGGCACTACTCGCCCGAGTATGCCGTGAGCCGCACGTTGCGCCGCTATGCCCAGGTGTTCCAACGTTTGGAAAGTTCTTATCTGGCCGAGCGGGCAAACGATATTTTCGACATCGAAAAGCGGTTGCTGCGTCATTTGCTGGGGCGTCGGCGCGAAGGGATCGCCCATCTTACATCGCCGGTGTTGGTGTTGGCCCATAATCTCACGCCTAGTGAGACGGCCAACCTCGATCGCCGTTTCGTGCGCGGTTTTGTGACCGAGATCGGCGGCCCTGGAAGCCATACGGCCATCGTGGCCGAAGCGCTCGAGATTCCCGCTGTCGTGGGCACGGGCCCGTTCTTGACGGAAGTCTCCGGCGGCGACCGCGTCATCATCGACGGCGACAAGGGCCTGGTGATTCTCCAGCCGGACGAAGAAACGCTTGCTCGGTATCGCCACGAGGCGGAAGAGCTTCGCACGATGGCGGCCAAGCTCGAGCCGTTGCGCGATTTGCCCGCCGAAACCCTCGACGGCGCGCGCGTTCAACTGTTGGGCAATATCGAGTTTCCCTACGAGGTCGATCACTGCGTCGATCGCGGTGCGGACGGCGTCGGGCTTTATCGAACCGAATTCCTCTACCTCGGAGCCGAAAATGAGCCGACCGAGGAAGTTCATCTGCAAGCCTATACCCGCGTGCTTCAGGCGATGAACGATAAGCCCGTGGTGATTCGCACATTCGATATGGGCGCCGACAAGATGCCGAACATGTCGCGCCCCGACGATGAGCGAAATCCCTTCTTGGGATTGCGGAGCATTCGTCTGGCGTTGCGCAACTTGCCGGCGTTCCGAACGCAATTGCGCGCGGCATTGCGGGCCTCGGCCTTGGGCGACGTCCGCATCATGTTCCCCTTGGTTTCCACCTTGATGGAGCTACGGCAGGCCAAAATGGTCTTGGCCGACGTAATGGAAGACCTCCAGGAACGCAACGTGCCGTTCAACCGTAATTTGCCGGTGGGCATGATGGTCGAAACCCCGGCGGCCGTCATGATGATCGACCGGTTTGTCGAAGAGGTCGATTTCTTGAGCATCGGCACCAACGACCTTGTGCAATACACCTTGGCCGTCGATCGCAGCAATAAAGACGTGGTCGGGTTGTATAATCCGGCCGATCCGGCCGTGTTGAAACTGATTTCGATTTCGATACAAGCGGCCCAGCGAAAGCAGGTGCCGATCAATATGTGCGGGCAAATGAGCGGCAGCCCCCTTTATACGATGTTGCTGCTCGGCATGGGGTTGCGCCGATTCAGCGTGACTCCCAGCGCTATCCCCGAGGTGAAAAATATCATTCGCAATGTCACGCTTGCCGAGTGCCAAGCCGTTTCGGAGCGAGCCCTGGGAATGGAAAACGCCCGCGATGTGAAGAGTTTTCTCAAGGAGGAGTTGAAGAAACACGTTCAGGAGGTGACGGAGTAGAAATTCCCTGCCGCAAAAGGCTAGGGAGCCGTTTACCGAACTGTGCAAAAAAATGTCTTGCCGCGATGGATGCGGCGGGAGCAAAATTTGGGTTTCTCGTTGCGACGGTCGCGGCGGGAACATGAAACATGGGTTCCCGTTGCGACGGACGCAACGGGCGTAAGAAAAAGGTTTTCCGCCTGCTTCGGCAGCGGCGGAAGAAGTCGAACGTATGGTTCGATTACGAGTACGTATTCGTTTTTCCAAGCAAGGAGACTTGCGGTTTATCGGGCATCGCGATTTGATGCGATGCATGGAGCGTTTATTCCGCCGCGCCGGGTTGACATTGAGTTTCAGTCAAGGATTTCACCCGAAACCGCGGATGACGTTTCCCCTGGCCCTCGCGGTCGGGATCGAAGGAGTCGAGGAAGTCATGGAATTCGAGTTGGCCGAAAGCTACACCGCCGAGGAGTTGCAGCAACGTCTGTCGCCGCAAGCACCCCCGGGACTTGAATTCCGCTCCATCGAAGTGCTTCCCGACGGCGCGAAAAAAGCCCAAGTCCGAAGCGTCTCCTACACAGTCCCGATTCCCTCGCCGAGCCGAGCCGGCTTGCGCGGGCGCATCGAGGAATTGCTGGCCGCGTCGTCGCGGCCGATCGAGCGCACGCACGGTCGCGCGCCGATCGACTTGCGGCCGAACGTTTTAGGGCTGGCATACGGCGAGGAGGGCGTGCTGGAAATGCGGCTGCGGGTGGATAGTCAAGGCAGCGTCGGCCCTCGCGACGTGTTGGCCGCCCTTGGGGTCGCCGACATCGAGCAACAGGGCGTTTCGCTTCGTCGCACCGCCGTGGAGATTCTCACATGACGACGCGCCGCCACCCCACATGCTGCTTCCCCTGCTCGGAACGAATGCGTATTGGTCGGTATTGCCGAACAAGAAAGCAACAACATGAAACAGGAAATGCTGATCAACGTCGCTCAGCCGGAAGAATGCCGGATCGCGATCGTTGAGGACGGAGTCCTTGAGGAACTGTATGTAGAACGGGCCGGACAGGACAATTACGTAGGAAACATCTACAAGGGAGTCGTGGTCAATCTGGAACCCAGTATCCAGGCGGCCTTCGTCGATTTCGGCGTCGGACGCAATGGCTTCCTCCACATCAGCGACATCGAACCTCAATACTTCCGCCAAGGCGGCCATGATCCCGCCAAGGCCGTCGGCCATTCCGATTCGCGCCGCGGCTCGCAAAATGCCGCCGATTCGGCCGTCGGCGATGAATTCCACGAAGGATCCGAAGACGATCAGCAAAAACATCGAGGGCATCGTTTCGGCGGCAGGCCCCGTTTCAAACCTCCGATCCAAGACATCCTTCGCCGCGGCGACGAGTTGCTCGTTCAGGTCATCAAGGAAGGCATCGGAACAAAAGGGCCGACTCTTTCAACGTACATCAGCATCCCCGGCCGCTATCTGGTGCTCATGCCCGCCTTGGGCCGCATCGGGGTCTCTCGCAAAATTGAGGACGAATCCACACGCCGCCGTCTGCGCGACATCATGCTCGAGCTGAATCCGCCGAAGGGCGTGGGCTTTATCGTGCGCACCGCCGGCAGCGACCGCACCAAACGCGAGCTTTCTCGCGACATGGCCTATTTGCTTCGCCTTTGGAAGGTCATCGCTCGCCGCATTAAGAAACAACCGGGGCCGTGCGATATCTACGAAGAAAGCGACATGATCATCCGCACCATCCGCGATATCTTCACGGCCGATGTCGATTCCATCTACATTGACGAACCCACCGCCTATAAACGGGCCAAAGAATTTCTACAACTGGTCATGCCTCGCTACGTGAACCGGCTTCAGTTGTTCGAAGGCAAAGAGCCGTTGTTCTGTAAATACAACCTTGACGAGGAGATCGCCAAAATCCATCGTCGCCGCGTGCCGCTTCGTTCGGGCGGGTCGATCGTCATCGATCAAACCGAAGCCCTCGTGGCCATCGATGTCAACAGCGGCAGTTTCCGCGCCGAGGATTCGGCCGAGGAAACCGCCTATCAAATGAATATCCATGCCGCGAAAGAAATCGCCCGACAATTGCGCCTTCGCGACCTCGGCGGCGTGATCGTCAACGACTTCATTGATATGCGCATGGAAAAACATCGCCGGGGCGTCGAGCGAGCGCTGCGCGATGCCGTGCGACGCGATAGAGCGCGCACGAAAATTCTCCGCACAAGCCCCTTCGGACTAATCGAGATGACGCGCCAACGCATTCGCACCAACCCGAAACGCAGCGCTTATTCCGAGTGTCCCAGTTGCGGCGGCTCCGGCGTGGTCAAAACGCCGGAAAGCATGTCGATTGATGTCGTGCGGCTGCTTATTCTCGCCAGTCAGCGTCCCCAGGTTCATCGGGTGATTATCACGGTGGCCGAAGATGTTGCCGATTATCTCAATAATCGAAAGCGGATCGAACTGGCTCGCCTAGAGCAAGAAGGCGAGATGACGATGCAAATCATTGGCGCTAAAGGAGTTGCGCCGGAGCATCTGACGGTCGAATGCCGCGATGCCGATGGACGGGAAGTAAGGTTCCCCTAATGTGGGATGTTGTTTTTTCGGTGGTGGGGGTGGCATTACGGCACATCTTTGATGAAAATGCGTGCTGCATCCCCTCTTGAATAAGAGGGGCCCCATCTGTTACACTCATTGGTTTGCCAAATTACTCGGTGAGCACGTAGGAATCTCCATGTACGCAATCGTCTCGGAAGATGGACATCAGTTCAAAGTCGAAGAAGGCCAAGTGCTGGACATCGATTACCGCGACCTCTCGGCGGGCGAGCAGGTCAAGTTTGAGCGGGTTTTGGCCTATCGGGATGAAAATTCCCTCCGCATCGGGCAGCCTGTTCTCGTCGGTGCCAGCGTCACTGCGGAAGTGGTTTCCGTCGAGCAGGGCGAAAAACTGGTCATCCAGAAGGCCCGGCGTCGTAAGAACTATCGCCGCAAAACCGGCCATCGCCAGCTCTACACCCGCGTAAAGATCAGCAAGATCGACGCCGGGTGATTTCAGAGTCGCCTTCAATAAATCGCAAATCTCAAAAAGCGGAGCGCTGATTGCGCCCCGCTTTTTTTCTTGCTGTAATCTGCTGGATTCTGTCGGGCAGTAAGGTGCCGCCGAATTATTTTAGCTGAGTATGTAAAAATGGAATTGACATTTTAAAACTATCAGTAATAATTACTCTTAGTGATAGGTGATCTATGGCATACCGAAAGTTACAACGCAATACTCAGCAACGGGAAGTCATTCTGGAAGAGCTGCGGAAGCTCACTTCTCACCCCACAGCGGTGGGGTTGTATGAGATTGTCCGTTGCCGGTTGCCAAAAATCAGCTTGGGAACTGTGTATCGAAATTTGGAGCTGTTGGCCCGAAACGGTTCGATCCTGAAGTTGGATCAGGCCGGCGGTGAGGCGCGTTTTGACGGTAATGTGGATCGCCACGACCATGTACGCTGTGTCCAGTGCGGCCGTTTGGACGATGTTTCCGCCCGATTGCTTGACCTCCCCGCGAGTGCGACCAATGATTGGGGCGGATACCAGATCCAAGGGTATAGGCTGGAATATTATGGCCTTTGCTCTCAATGCAGGGGCAAACAAGAGATAAATCAACCACTTTCTCCACAACCTCGTTAAGGAGTGTTAGTCATGTTGAATCCAAGAATGCAGGAAGCCTTCAACAAGCAGATCAACGCCGAATTGTTTTCGTCGTATCTCTACTTGTCGATGGCCGCCTATTTCGAGTCGCTGAACCTCAAGGGCATGGCCAATTGGATGCAAATCCAATCGGGCGAAGAGCATATCCATGCCATGAAGTTCTACGATTTCATAAACGACCGTGGCAGTCGGGTGACGCTGACGCAAATCGAAACGCCCAAGACCGAATGGAAGTCGGCATTGGACGCCTTCGAGGATGCCTACAAGCATGAGTTGAAGATCACCGGAATGATCAACGATTTGATGAACCTCACGGTGGCCGAAAAGGACCATGCCGCCCATGACTTCCTGGAATGGTTCGTCAAGGAGCAGGTCGAAGAGGAATCGGCGGCCCAATTGATCGTCGAACACTTGAAGTTGGTGGGCGATAGCGGCGTTGGCTTATTCATGCTCGACCAGCAGTTAGGCCGTCGCACGTCGAGCCCATCGGCTGCGGCATCTGTCGCCGCGACTTGATGCTGCGGCACTTTCGATGTCCCGCGGTTTTTTTAAGAAGATTGAAAAACAGTAATTCAGGAGATGATTCATGTGCACTTTAGTAACGAAGGAAGCCCCCGATTTTGCCGCTCAGGCCGTGATGCCTAACGGCACCTTCGAGGAACTGCTCGGCAA
>CAZNMP010000156.1:0-6976 GCA_964573875.1 uncultured Planctomycetaceae bacterium
GATGGATCGCGTCTATGATTTGCCGTTTACGCGGCGGCCGCATCCCAGCTATGGGCGCCAGCGGATTCCCGCGTATGAGGTCGTGAAGGATTCGATTCAAATTGTGCGCGGTTGTTTCGGCGGTTGCGCGTTCTGTTCGATCACGATTCACGAGGGCCGGATCATCCAAAGCCGCAGCCGGCGGTCGATTCTCGATGAAATTCATCGGATGGCGGAGCAGCCTGACTTTTCCGGCACGATCAGCGACCTTGGCGGACCGACGGCCAATATGTACGCCATGAACTGCACAAAGCCCGAGATGCGCGAGAAGTGCCGGCGGTCTAGCTGTTTGTATCCAACGATTTGCCCGCTGCTGAATACCGACCATGGGCCGCTGCTGCAACTGCTGAAGGAGGTTCGGGAACAGCCGGGCGTGAAAAGAGCCTGGGTGGCCTCCGGCATCCGTATGGACTTGGCCCTGCGCAGCCCGGCGTTTATTGCGGAAATGGCGAAGCATCATACGGGAGGGCTCTTGAAAGTTGCCCCGGAGCACACCGAGCCCGAGGTGTTGCGCTGCATGCGCAAACCGCCCATCGAACAGTACGAAGCCTTTGCGCAGCAGTTTCTGAAAGAAGCCAAGGCAGCAGGGAAGAAGGAATTTTTGGTGCCTTATTTTCTCGCCGGTCATCCAGGCTGCGATCTGCCCGAGATGATCAACTTGGCATTGTACTTAAAACGGCACAATCTAAAGCCCGATAAAGTGCAGGACTTCATCCCCAGCCCCATGGACATCGCGACGTGCATGTATTACACCGGATTGGATCCGATGACGGGCCAATCGGTTTACGTGCCGCGCGGCGGACGCGAACGACGGCTGCAACGGGCTCTGCTGCAATACTTCAAACCGGAAAATTATGCCGACGTGCGCGAGGCGCTCGAACAAGCCGACCGGCTCGATCTTGTGGGCGATGGTCCACGAAGTTTGATTCCCTCACGGCCGCCGAAATCCACGACAAGCGGCAAAAAACCAGCGCATCGTGGGCAGGAGAAACCAGCGGCCGGTTATCGACCGCATCGCAAAACGGCAAAACGGAGGAAGTAAAGCGTTTTATGTTTTTAGCGGATCAATATCAGCTTCTGGATTTTGGGGTCGGGCGTCGGCTGGAGCGATTTGGCTCGGTGACGCTCGACCGGCCTTGCCCAGCGGTTGCCACATTGCCGCGAGCGAATGCCGATCTTTGGTCGCAGGCCGATGCGCGGTTCGACGGCCGCGAAACCGAAACGGGAGTCTGGACCGATCAACGTGAATTGCCGGAGCGATGGACGATTTCACATGGGCCGTTGTGTTTCGAGTTGAAGCGGACCGATTTTGGACATTTGGGATTGTTTCCGGAGCAGGCCGAGAATTGGGATTGGATTACAGAGCGGATTCAGCAGGCTGGGGCCGCGGCCGTTGAACAAAACCTGAAACTGCCGTTAAAAGTCTTGAATCTATTTGCTTACACGGGCGGGAGCACGTTGGCGGCGGCTGCGGCGGGGGCGGAAGTGGTTCATGTCGATGCGGCGAAAAACATTGTTGCCTGGGCACGGCGAAATGCGGAATTATCGGGCTTGGCCGATGCTCCGATCCGCTGGATCGCGGAAGATGCGATGAAATTTGTAAAGCGGGAGATTAAACGTGGCGCTCGGTATGATGCAGTGATCCTCGACCCGCCCAGCTATGGCCACGGCCCGCGCGGCGAGGTGTGGCGGCTGTCGAAGCATCTGCCTCGGCTGCTTACGATGTGCCGCGAACTGACGGCCGATCAAGCACGCTTCATGCTATTGACGTGTCACACGCCGGGCTATGATGCAGAACAGCTTTGCGACATAATGACCGAGTATTTTTTCACCAGCGGCCCCTCGGGGTGGATGAGAGCAAAACCGCTTTCGATTTTCACGGCGGATGATCGGAAGATGCCGAGCGGCGTGGTGTTGCGGTGGAAACGGAACGCACATAGCTAAGGACAGAGAATAAATAATTCCCGAAGAATAAGATTGCGTTGGCGCACACTCCGGGAGCTGTTAGCTCCCGGCTTTTTTTCGATAATATTTTTTCTCGATAATAGAGTATGATTACGAGCATTCAAAATCCGCGTGTGAAAGATGCCGTTCGATTGCGCGATCGTCGCCATCGCGAAAAGCAACAGCGTATTTTGATCGACGGCGCCCGCGAATTGCGGCGTGCGATCGCGGCGGAGGTGAAACTGGTCGAGGCCTATGTTTGCGAACCGCTTTGCACAAGCGAGGATGCCCGGCAATTGTTGCAAACATTACCCGACACTAAGACCGAGATTCTGCCCGTAAGCGAAACGGTTTTCGAGAAACTCGCATTCGGCCAACGTGCGGAAGGCGTTTTGGGCGTGGCCGAAATGCCGCATCCGACGCTGCAATCGCTCGCCATCCCGACAAATGCCGTTGTTACCGTGTTGGAAGGCGTGGAAAAACCCGGCAATGTCGGGGCGGTATTGCGCAGCGCGGATGCCGCAGGCGTGTCGGCCGTGATATTGGCCGATCCGCGAACCGATCTGTATAATCCGAATACGATTCGAGCCAGCCTGGGCACGATTTTTTCGATGCCGGTGTGCGAAGCAGCAAGCAGCGACGTTTTGCAGTGGTTGCGGGCAAATCATTTTTCGATTTTTGCCGCACGGGTAGATGGTTCGTTGCCTTACACGGAAGTTGACTATCGCGGACCATCGGCCATCGTGCTGGGCAGTGAAGCCGAGGGCCTTTCATCGGCTTGGACCGAAAAAGACATTCAGGCCGTGCGGCTGCCAATGCTCGGCGCGGCCGATAGCTTGAATGTTTCGGTCACGGCGGCAGTGCTGTTCTACGAAGCATTGAGACAAAGAAAAGAAACCGCGGATAAACACAAATAAACGCGGATATCGCAAATTGCCATGCCTGCGTTTATCTGCGTTCATCTGCGGTTTTACTTATTTCGCCTCCAACCGCCCTCGCCACGCCCAAAGGCCCAAGGCGGGATTGCTGATGTAATAGATTCGCTCGCCGTCGGGCAACGTGTTGAAGCCGTCGCGAAGTGATTTTGGATCGTAACGACGGAGCATCGTCGGCAAGTCGGCGTATTGGTAGCCGACGGATTCGATCTCCTCGCGTGAAAGTTTGCCGGGGCAATAGGTGACCGTGAAGCGTTTTTCCGATGAACCGTGGATCATGTGCGCGGCCGCGGAGAGATTTTGGGGCAGATCGTCGGTTTCTTCAACAAACCGCATGATCTCCGGCGTGGTCCGGTAGCCGTATTTACGAATCATTCGGTCGATCTCCGGATCTTCACCGAAGGTGCCTACGCTTGGAGCTAAAATCACCAACTCACCAGCGTCGGCAATCGCCATCCGCGTGCGATAGATCGCCTTGTTGCCGAGCCATGTGCTGTGGAACTCCTCGGGATCGAGGTGGACGACGACTTTTTTCAATGGTTCGTCGAGGATCGTGAAGTTGACCTGGACCGACAATGCGGCCGCACGTTCAAAACATTCGACATCGTCGCCGATGAACAATCCGCGAATGGCCAATGTGCCGTCGCTGCGCGGACCAATCACCGTCAATACGAACACAAGCGGCAGATGCTTGCAGAAATGATCTTGGGCATAGTTTAGGATGCGCCGCAGGGGCGTGTCGGCTCGGCCCATCATGCGTTCCATGCCGTAGGCTGCGCCGATAAAATGGCTTTCGTTAATGCCTGCCGAACCGCCGGTCCCCACGAAGAGATTTTTGTTGTAGCCTGCAATGCCGATCACTTCATGAGGCACAATCTGTCCGATCGAGAGAATCAGATCGTGGCCCCCTTCCCACACCAATCGATTCAGTTGCGCGGGCCAAGGTTTTTGATAGATGCCTTCCGTGGCTTGCGTAACAAACTCGGCCGGCACTTGGCCGATGGTTACAACGTCGTTGCGCCAATCGTGGACGCGAAACTTTTTTTTGGGCACGCCGGGGAACATGCGATCCAATTGCCAATCGGGCATGGCGGCGTGCGTGCCGAGTGCCGGCATGATGTCGGTCAAACGATCGCCCAGATATTGATGGGCCATGCATGTCAGCGGGCCGGCCATGCTGTTGAACCGCGTGAAGTCGGGCGGGATGGCCAATACCTTGCGGCGCGGCTCCAATTGCCGAAGTGTCCCCTCTAGGGCTGTGCGCAAATCTTCCAGCGATAAATCGGCGTCGGGCGAACCTTGTGCGTAGAAAGTGGTCATAAAAGAAGTTTATCTAAAAGCCGGGGATGGTGGAAACAAAAGAGAAATGAAGAAAAGGAGAGTGAGGCATTGTTTTGCATTTCGTGGCGAAGCTTTGAAGCGAGAGGCGGCTCCTCGGCAAGGCAGCTTCTTGGATGGTCTCCCCCCAACGTACCACCATCAACACCGCGATGCCACCCCGCATGGCGGGACGCGAAAACCACAAGAGCTGGGGGGGTGAAAGCCTGAATCTGGGTGCTTCTTTTCCAAAATCTAGGATTTGTCCGATAAAACCGCTGCCGGTCCGGGCTCAACTGCATATAATGAACTGTTACCAATTCGATCAAATTCACCAACTATGCAACGCTCGGAAATTCTCTGCTGGCTTCGTGAGACCGATAGCGACCGTTTGGCCGATCTTTGGCGGCTTGCCGACCAAACGCGGCGCGAAAACGTCGGCGACGAGGTGCATTTGCGCGGTCTGGTCGAAATCTCGAATTTTTGCGCCCGGCAGTGCGGTTACTGCGGCCTGCGGGCAGGCAACGCCGGTCTGGAACGTTATCGGTTGTCGGACGAAGAAATACTTGGCTGTGCCGCCAAGGCCGTCGAGTTCGGCTACGGCACCGTGGTACTTCAATCGGGCGAAGATCCAGGATTAAGCCAAGATCGCATCACGGCGCTGGTGAAAAAAATCAAGGCCGCAACGCCGTTGGCGGTCACCTTGAGCTTGGGCGAACGCGACGACGAGGAATTGGCCGCTTGGCGACATGCCGGCGCGGACCGATATCTGTTGCGATTCGAGACCTCGAACCGTACGCTGTTCGATCGGATCCATCCGCCTGCACACTCCCCTCGCCCGCTTGCGGGAGAGGGGGCGGGGGTGAGGGCGGTTGTTCAACGCAATCGGCTGGATATTTTACATACACTGCGCCACTTAGGCTACGAGGTGGGCAGCGGCGTAATGATCGGAATCCCGGGCCAAACGTTCTACGACTTGGCAAACGATATCGAACTGTTCGCGCAACTGGATCTGGACATGATCGGCGTAGGGCCGTATCTGCGTCATCCCGATACGCCCTTGTCGGATGCGGCAATGTGGCCCGACGCGCCGGATGGTCTTCAGGTTTCGGCCAGCGAGGAAATGACCTACAAGGTTGTCGCCCTGGCCCGGTTGGTGTGTCCCCGGGCAAACATCCCAGCCACGACGGCGTTGGCCACATTGAACACAGCCCAGGGACGAGAATTGGGGCTCAGCCGCGGCGCGAACGTGGTGATGCCCAACCTTACGCCGACCAAATACCGCGCGTTATACGAAATATATCCTGATAAAGCGTGCATCGCCGAAACGGGCGAGGCCTGCCATCATTGCTTGACCGGACGGATCCATCGCATCGGCCGCCAACCGGGCCAAGGCCGGGGCGACTCGAAAAACTATCGGAAACCCCGGATGAATTCGCCGGAGAACGGCGTTCCGAAGCCGGAGCTTCGGAACGAGGCTGCGCAGGAGCTTGGAAGCGAGATTGAAAATCATCGGGAACACAATCTGATCAATATAACCGGAAGCTAACAGCTTTCGGAATGTGCGTTTTTTGTTTGTTCCGGGATCTGTTAGCTCCCGAACGTGAGGAGTGAATCGAATGTCTGTTGTGATTAAGAATGCGAAACTCAGTCGTAGCGGATACGACTTCATCGACGAAGATCGATTGCACGGTCTTATGGAAAAAAAGACCGACGCGGCCGAAATCCGCGACATTATTGCAAAAAGCATGTCGAAGCAGCCCTTGGCGGTCGAGGAGACGGCGGCGCTTTTGGCAGCCAAGGAACCGGCTTTGCTCGAACAGATTTTCGACGCCGCGAGGCAGTTGAAACGCGACGTGTACGGCAACCGTATCGTGCTTTTCGCGCCGGTCTACGTCGGCAACGACTGCACGAACGACTGCGTTTATTGCGGGTTCCGGCGGACGAATCGCGATGAAATTCGCCGCACGCTCGATGAAAAGGGTTTGCAGGAACAAATTTTGGCGTTGGAAAACAAGGGCCACAAGCGACTCATTCTTGTTTTCGGCGAACATCCGCGTTACTCGCCCGAATTCATGGCCGACTGCGTGCGGCAAGTGTATGCAACGAAAACAGGCCGAGGCGAAATTCGCCGTGTGAACTTGAACGCCGCGCCGCTCGATCACGAAGGCTACCGTACGGTAAAGGCCGCCGGGATCGGCACCTATCAAATTTTCCAAGAGACCTACCACCACGAAACCTACCAGCGGGTTCATCCCAAGAACACGAACAAGTCGAACTACCTATGGCGATTGGATGGCGTGGCCCGTGCAATGGAGGCCGAGTGCGACGACGTAGGCATTGGCGCACTGTTCGGGCTGTACGATTGGCGTTTTGAAACGCTGGGGTTGGTCAGCCACGCCTTGCACCTGCAGAAAAACTACAATGTCGGGCCGCATACGATCAGTTTCCCGCGGCTTCGTCCGGCTTGCGGCGTAAAGCTGGACGAACAATATCTGGTCAACGACGACGATTTCAAGCGGATGGTAGCCGTCTTAAGGCTGTCGGTGCCTTACACCGGTTTGATTTGCACCGCTCGCGAAACGCCGGCTTTGCGGCGCGAGATCATGGCGTTCGGCATTTCGCAGATCGACGCCGGCAGCCGCGTCGAGAGCGGCGGCTATACCGAGGTGGGCGACTCGCAGGTGATGGAGCTCGAGCAGTTCGAGCTAGGCGATATTCGCCCGCTCGACACGGTGGTG
>CAZNMP010000157.1:0-6962 GCA_964573875.1 uncultured Planctomycetaceae bacterium
CGTAACAAGGTAGCCGTAGGGGAACCTGCGGCTGGATCACCTCCTTTCTAAGGATATATGATCCCTGAGTCGATGGTGACATCACTCAGTAGAAACTGTGGAGCTAGTCCTTCAACATGGTCAGTACGCCGGATTCGTCCAGCGTCCTGAAATTGAGGCAGTCACGCCAAATCAAAAGCAAACGGCCCGGCTGGGATCTCACCCCGCCGGGCTTTTTTATTTCTTGTGAGGATACGGCCGCATTTGTATACTTGCCACGGCGCAATACGCGGTTTTGTGCCGAAACATTCAAGCTCTCGTTGGTCGGAACATATTGGAACAATTCATGCGCGACATTCGTATTGGTGTGGCCCAGTTTGAGGCACGCGACGCCGACAAAGAGTATAACTTCGGTCGTATGGAAGCTCTTGGACGGCAAGCGGTTGCCCAAGGCGCGGAGATCGTGAGCTTTCATGAATGCTGCATCTGTGGCTATACCTTCTTGCAGACGCTTGACCGAGAGCAACTGTTGGACCTGGCGGAGCCGGTGCCAAACGGCCCGAGCACTAAGCGTCTCTGCACGTTGTCACGGCAACTCAATGTGGCGCTATTGGCCGGTTTGATCGAACGTGACGGTGATACGCTGTATAAGACATACATAGCTGTTGCGCCAGACGGTTTTGTCACGAAGTTCCACAAGCTGCACCCGTTTATTAACCCGCATCTTACCCCAGGCAACGAGTACGTTGTGTTCGATTTGTGTGGTGTGCGATGTAGCATCTTGATTTGTTACGACAACAATTTGGTTGAGAATCCGCGAATCGCAACCCTGAAAGGCGCGGAGGTCATTTTTGCGCCGCATGTCACCGGCGGTTTGGCCAGCCCGATGCCGGGCCGTGGAACAATCGACAAACGCCTATGGGACAACCGCGACCGCGATCCGGTGCCGTTGCGGCTGGAGTTTCAGGGGCCGAAAGGGCGAGGCTGGATCATGCGTTGGCTGCCTGCTCGCGCCTATGAAAACGGCGTGTACTACGTTTTCAGCAACGCGGTGGGCGTGGACCATGACACAATCAAGCCGGGAGGCGCGATGATTTTGGACCCATTTGGCGAGGTTGTGGCTGAATCGCAAGCCTTGGGCGACGACGTGGTGGTTGGTCTGTGTACTCCGGAAAGAATTGAGCAATCGGGCGGCCGACGCTATATTAGGGCCCGTCGTCCCGACTTGTATGCAAAACTGCTTGAACCCCTGCCACCGGGGCAAAAATCCGAAGTCAAACCAGGCTGGCGATTGAATTTCGATAAGTAAAAGCGGGGGCGTCTGCGATGTACCCTAGCCAACTCCCGTGTAAAGGAGTGTTTTATGTTGTCCTTGCTTAAAAGAGCGGCCGCGCGTTGGTTGCCGGCTTCCGTTTACGAATATCTGCGTCGTTTGTGGAGATATGGTCGCTCGATTCGGAATTCGTGGCGTCGGAGGGCGGAGGAGAAGGGAAAGCAGACGTATCGCCGCCTAGAGATTGGCCCCGGCGAAAAACGGATCGATGGTTTTGAGACATTGAGCATCTTGCCCGGGCCGCATGTGGATCACGTGGTCGATGCCACAAAGTCGTTGCCCTTTGAGGATGATACGTTCGATTTGATCTATGCCAGCCATGTTTTGGAGCATGTCTCCTGGTATCAGCTGGAAGCCGTGTTGACCGAATGGATCAGAATTCTTAAGACCGATGGTTGGTTCGAGGTATGGGTGCCTGACGGCGTGAGGATTTGCAAAGCTTTTGTCGATGCCGAAATGAACGGCGACTGTTACATTGAAAAAGACGGTTGGTATCGTTTCAACGACGAAAAAGACCCGTGCAAATGGGCATCGGGCCGCATTTTCTCGTATGGCGACGGCACCGGTCGGCCCGACAGCCCCAATTGGCATCGGGCGGTCTTCTCGCGGCGGTATCTGAAACAGCTCCTAGAGGCGGTCGGTCTCGACGAGGTGCAAGAGATGGATCATTCTCAAGTTCGCGGCCACGATCATGGCTGGATTAATCTCGGTATGAAAGGCAGAAAAAGACGCCTAGCCCAAAAGCTAGGAAATGCCAGCGGGACCGAAAAAACGTGAGCAATCGGATTTCGCGTGCCTCTATCGCTGTTTGCCTCCGTGGGTATGATGTACTCTTTTGTAGTAGAGCAGAAGGATTCGGGCTATCGTGGGGTGGATCATCGGTTGCCACTCGTCTTTCAGAAACATGAACAAGCCCCTTGGCGACATTATTGTTCTCTTCAGCACGCGGGCAGTGCGGCTTTTCGCCTACGGCGCTCTTTCCGTCATCCTTGTGCTCTATCTGACCGCCATTAAGCTCACTGGGCCGCAAATCGGATTGCTGCTGGCACTAACCTTGGTCGGCGATACGATTGTTTCCTTGTGGCTCACGACTCGAGCCGACCGTTTCGGACGGCGACGCACTTTGATGATCGGGGCCGTGTTGATGGCCGCCGCCGGAGTTGTTTTTGCGATCACCGACGATTTTACTCTTCTGCTGATAGCAGCCACGATCGGCGTGATCAGTCCCAGCGGCAATGAAGTAGGGCCGTTTCTGTCAGTCGAGCAGGCCTCGCTATCGCATATTGTTTCCGACAGCAGCCGCACACGTGTTTTCGCGTGGTACACATTGGCCGCCTCGTTGGCCACCGCAACCGGCTCTTTGGCCGGCGGCCTCCTGATCGACAGCTTGCAACACGCCTCGATGACATCGGTCGCCAGCTATCGCGTCGGCATCATGGGCTATGCATCGATGGGCGTTGTATTGTTGGTGATTTTCACGCGGTTATCACCTCGCATCGAAGTGCCTCGGCCTGTTGCAACGGCCGCAACCGCGAGAGCGAATCGTCTGGGATTGCCTCGCTCGCAACGGGTTGTGTTGCGATTATCGGCCTTGTTCGCGCTGGATGCCTTTGGCGGCGGATTCGTGATCCAAAGCATGACCGCCTATTGGTTTCACGTCCGATTCGGCGTGTCGCCGGCTGCATTGGGCGGAATTTTCTTCGGCGCGAATCTCTTGGCCGGCCTATCGGCGCTTGCGGCGGCGAAATTGGCCGCTCGTTTCGGATTGGTCAACACGATGGTGTTCACGCATCTGCCGTCGAACGTTCTATTGATCCTTGTGCCGTTGATGCCCAACTTGCCGTTGGCGATTTCCGTGCTGTTTCTGCGATTTAGCATTTCGCAGATGGACGTGCCCACGCGACAATCGTATGTCATGGCGGTCGTGCCGCCAGAAGAACGCTCGGCGGCGGCAGGCGTAACCGGCGTTGCCCGGACCATCGGCGCGGCGATCTCGCCCGCCATTGCCGGCGTTCTCATCGCGAGTCCCGCTACCATCGATTTGTTGTTCTATCTTGCCGGCGGTTTGAAGATATTTTACGACTTTTTGCTCTACCGCAATTTTGTCAAACTTCGTCCGCCGGAAGAAATGGTCGTGTCAGAGTAGGCTATTGGATTTAAGGCAATGTTCTCTTTGAAAGAAAATTTCAAAGGATGAACTTGCTCAAATCCTCGTCCTGGGTCAACTCGGCCAAGCGTTCGTTCACATAGGCCGCATTGATCTTTACGCGGCCGGTGTGCATGTCGGGCGCTTCGAAGCTTAACTCCTCGAGCAGCCGCTCCATGATCGTGTACAAACGCCGGGCGCCGATGTTCTGCGTGGTCTGGTTTACCTGATGGGCGAAATCGGCCAATGAATCGACGGCGTCGTTCTCGAAAACAAGCTCCACGCCCTCGGTCTTCAGCAGGGCCTCGTATTGTTTCGTGAGCGAACCTTTCGGCTCGGTCAAAATCCGCACGAAATCTTCCTTGCTAAGCGCCTGCAATTCAACGCGAATTGGGAAACGTCCCTGAAGTTCGGGCATCAAATCGCTCGGCTTGGCCCGATGAAACGCACCGGCGGCGATGAACAAAATATGATCGGTCCGCACATAGCCGTAGCGCGTCTGCACGGTCGTGCCCTCGACGATCGGCAACAGATCGCGTTGCACGCCCTGACGCGAAACGTCGGCCCCGTGTGTCTGCTCGCTGGCCACCACTTTATCGATTTCATCGACAAAAATGATGCCTGTGTTCTCGGCCAACTCGATGGCTGCGGCGTTGACTTTCTCCGAGTTGATCAAGGCGTCGCATTCCTGCTCGAAAAGCACGGAACGTGCCTGCGAAACGGTCATTTCACGCCGCACAGCGTTTTTCGGTAGAATTTTCTCGAACATGCCTTGGATGTCGATATCCATCTGCTCGACGCCGATGCCGGTCAGCATCATCGGCACGGCCTTCTGCTCCATCTGAAGCTCGACGCGGCGGTTGTCCATTTCGCCCGAGGCCAGCATCGCCCGCATTTTTTCGCGAGTCCGCTCATAACGGTCGGGCGCGTTGGGGCTATCGGGCATCGCATCGAAGGAGGGCGGGGCGGGGGCCAAGAGGTCGAGCAACCGCTCCTCGACGCGCCGCTTGGCTTCGTCCTGCACCTTGTCGCGTTCCGATTCACGCACCAGGCCGATGGCGTTTTCGACCAACTCGCGGATCATGCTTTCCACGTCGCGGCCGTAGTAGCCGACCTCGGTGTATTTCGTGGCCTCGACCTTGATGAACGGCGCGCCGGTCAGCTTGGCCAGTCGCCGGGCGATTTCGGTTTTGCCGACGCCCGTCGGACCGATCATCATGATGTTCTTCGGCGCAACTTCCTGGCGGATATCGCCTTCAAGCTGTTGGCGTCGCCAGCGGTTGCGAATCGCAACGGCCACGGCCTTTTTCGCCGCGTCTTGGCCTACAATATGCCGATCCAGCTCTTCTACAATCTGTCGAGGGGTCAGGTCTCGCAATTCATTTCCTCCACCACAATGTTATTGTTCTCTTTTTAGTCGCTTGCGGATCCATGCCGGGTTGCGCCGACAGTCAAGAATCGCATGGATCCGGATAGTGTCGTTTTCCAATTGGTAGTAGATCGCATAGGGAAATCGCCGGGCGATCATTCGATAACAGCCGAATTGCTTTGCATGAACTCCGGCATATTTAAGCAACGATTGGATGTCGGCCATCAGGGAATCACGAAAGTAGCGGCCGGCGCCTTCCGACTGTTTTTCATAGAACCGAAATCCATCGAGGAAATCTTGCTTGGCCCGATCAAGAATCGCAATCCTCATCGGGTTTCCTCATCGATGCTTTGGCGGAACTCGTCCCATGAAAGAAATTTGGCTTTTCCCTCTTTGATCAGTCGCTCTCTCTCCGCCAAAACGTCTTCGTGCCATGCTGGCGTGGGAATATCTTCCGCGTTGCGAGCCAGATCCTCCCAAAGAATCTCGATGGCTTCGAGTTTTTCCGCAACGGTCATCTCGTTAAGCGGCAAGGAAAGGCTCATGGCCTAGGTTCTCCGAAAGCATTTGAAATTCCAGCAACATAATTCATTATACCATTTTGCGGAAAATCGTAACGTCTTACGCCTCGCACCCCATTTCCTCCACCACAATATTGTCATTTGTGTATACGTCGATGTCGGATGCGATTTTCATGGCAGCGCGAACGATTTCAACGGCCGAGAGATCGCTGTGGGCTAACAAGGCGCGGGCGGCGGCCACAGCATAGTTGCCGCCCGAGCCGATGCCCATCACGCCGTCGCTCGGCTGCACCACGTCGCCGTTGCCGGTCAACAAAAGCGTGTGCCGGGCGTCCACGACCAGAAGCATCGCTTCCAACCGGCGCAAGGCCCGATCGGTTCGCCATTCCTTGGCCAGCTCGGTTGCCGCCCGGGGAACGTTCGACGGATAATCCTTCAGCTTCGCCTCGAAGCGTTCCAGAAGCGCGAAGGCGTCGGCCGTCGAACCGGCGAAACCCGTCATCACACGGCCATCCATCAGCCGGCGGATTTTGTTGACGTCGGCCTTCATGATCGTGTTGTTGACGGTCACTTGGCCGTCGCCGCCCATGGCCACGACATTTCCACGCCGAACCGTTAATATCGTTGTCGAATGGGATTTCATCGAATGCTACCCGTGAGATTTTCGGAAAAGGATCATCAAACAGAAACCAATATGGCGGAAATCAGTCAATTGCACTAGTGGAGCGGTCTGGAAATGCAGTCCACCCGATAGAGGCATATTCGTTTTTCGATGAAAAAGGGCAATCGGTGAGAAATGTCCCTAAAATGATTGCAATAGCCTGGTTGTTTGGGTAATATAAACAGCCGGTAGCGATTTTTCACGCATTTTTACATCTTGGAACATTGGAGGGCATGTGTGATGCGGAAGCAATTAGGCGTTATTTTGTCAACATTGGTCGCGGTACTGCTGCTGGCCGACTCGGCTTGGGCGTGCAAGTTCCTCGACAACCAATTCAGCCGTTTTTCGGCCCGACGTTGCTGCATTGCACGATGCTGCACTGTTGAGCCGGTTTGCGGTGCGCCGTCTGCTTGTGAACCCGTGGTATGCGGACCGGAAAGTGCTGCGAAGGCCGAAGAAACGCCTGCAGCAGCCCCCGCTCCTGCTGAGCAACCGGCGGTGAAACCGGCCGAACAACCTGCGGCCGCTCCGCCTGCTGTGCCTGCGGAGAAGCCGGCCGAAGCTCCCGCCGTGAAACCTGCGGAAGCTCCTGCTGCCAAGCCTGCCGATCCTGGCTATACAGCTCCCGCGGCAGAGCCTGCCAAGCCTGCTGAAGCTCCCGCCGCTGCCCCTGCCGCGAAGCCTGAAGAGAAAGCCCCTGAAACTCCGAAGGCCGAAGAGAAGGCCCCGGAAGCGAAACCTGCTGAGGCCGCTCCTGCTGCGAAGCCGGAAGAAAAGGCCCCGGAAGCTCCGAAGGCCGAAGAGAAGAAGCCAGAAGCGAAGCCCGCCGAGGCCGCTCCTGCTGCGAAGCCGGAAGAGAAGGCCCCTGAAGCTCCGAAGGCCGAGGAGAAGAAGGTTGAAGAGCCCAAGGCCGAAGAGAAGGCCCCGGAAGCGAAGCCCGCCGAGGCTGCTCC